>JANONS010000065.1:0-4265 GCA_031420915.1 Armatimonadota bacterium | reverse complement strand
GTGGGCGAGGTGACCCACCCGGTGGATCACTGCCTGCTGGCTCTGCCCGGCGAGACGCTGGGGAACATCGAGCGCGTCCTTTCCCATCCACAGGCCCTGGCACAATGCGAGACCTTCCTCAGAGAGCGGGGACTCGTAGCGGTGGCGGAGTACGACACCGCGGGGAGCGCCCGCCGCGTGGCCGAGGAGAGACTCCAGAGGACCGGGGCGATTGCGGGCCGGCGGGCGGCGCGCCTCTACGGGCTGGCGATTCTGGCGGAGTCCATCCAGACCGCGTCCCGCAACTTCACCCGCTTTCTTCTACTGGCGCGCGAGCCCGCGCCACCCGCGGAGGCGGCCAAGACCTCCATCGTCTTCGGCACCGCCAACGTCCCCGGTGCTCTCTACCGCGCCATGGGCGCGTTCGCCCGCCGGGAGCTCAACCTCTCCAAGCTTGAGAGTCGGCCGGCGCGGGATCGCACAGCCGCGCCCGCCACGGAGTCGTCCTTCGAGTACATTTTCTATGTGGATGTGGAGGCCCATGCCGCCCTGCCCGCGATGCAGGAGGCCCTGGCCGACCTGAGGCAGGTCACCACCTTCCTCCGCGTGCTGGGTTCCTACCCTCGATCACCCCGCTGATGGCCCGCTGGCCCAAGGCGCGGCCGGTGGGCGAGCGGGCCGTCCTCGTGGAGTTCCCGCCGGAGATCGACCCCCTGATCAGCGCCCAGGTCCGCGCCCTCGGCGCCCTGGCGGCAGCCCGGGCCGACGTCGTGGAGACCGTTCCGGCGTTCCGCGCGCTGCTCATCATCCTGGCGGTGGGCGCCGACCGCAGCCGCGTCATCCGGGAGGTCGGCGATCTCCTGACCGATCCAGCGCCACGGGCGCTCTCCCCCGGCCGTGAGATCACGGTGCCCGTCGTCTACGGAGGTCTCCAAGGGCCTGACCTCGCGGAGGTGGCCCGCCGCCTCGGGCTGCGAGAGGAGGAGGTCATCGACCTCCATTGCGGGAGGGAGTATCTCGTCCACATGGTGGGGTTCGCCCCGGGCTTTCCCTACCTGGGGAGTCTGCCCGATGCGCTGCGTCTGCCGCGCCGCGCCTCCCCGCGCACTCGCGTCCCGGCCGGGAGTGTGGCGATCGCGGATCGCCTCTCGGGCATCTACCCGCAGGACACACCCGGCGGATGGCATCTGATCGGGTGGACGCCGCTACGCCTGTTTGATCTACGGGATCCGCGGCCGGCCCTGTGCGAGGCGGGGGATCGGGTACGCTTTGTCAGCGTCGACCAGGTCCCGCCCGCATCCGCCGCACCGCTCCGCCAGGTGGAACCGAGTGAACCGCGCGTCGCCGTGCTGGTGGTCCGCGAGCCTGGTCTCGCCGCCACGATTCAGGACGGAGGGCGGCGGGGCTACCGACGTCTGGGCGTGCCGTGGTCGGGACCGATGGACCCCGCGCATCACGCGCTCGCCAATCTTCGCGCCGGCAACCGGCCTGATGCGGCGGCGGTGGAGATGACGTGGCCCCCTCCGGTCCTGGAGGCGGTCGGGGACGGGATCTGCGCGGTCGCCGGTCCCGGGTGGGAGCCCGTGGTGGACGGGCGGCCGGCCGATCCCGCCGGACCCGTCGTCCTGCGCCGCGGGCAGGTGTTGGAGTTCCGCCGCAGCACAGATGCGATGTGGGCGTACGTGGCGCTTGCGGGTGGGATCGATGTGCCGTCGATTCTGGGCAGCCGGGCCACATACCTCCGCGGGGGATTTGGTGGTCTGGGTGGCCGGGCGCTTTGGGAAGGAGACATCCTGGGGCGGCGAGAAGAGGCCTCGCACCCTCGCCGTCTGCCGTCGCTCGGGCCGGTGGATGACCCTTCGCCCGCGCAGATGGATGATCCCCTCGTGGTGCGCGTCATCCCGGGGCCGCACGAAGACCGATTTACTGAGGAGGGGTTCCAGCGGTTGCTCACCCAGGTCTACACTGTTACCCCGCAGATTGACCGCACTGGCTACCGGCTGATGGGCCCCCCGATCCCGCATGCCGGACCGGCGGAAATCCTCCCCGAGGGGATGCTCCCGGGCGCCGTGCAGGTGCCCGGGGACGGGACGCCGATCGTGCTGATGGCGGATGGCCCGACGACGGGAGGCTATCCGGTGATCGCCTACGTGGTGACCGCCGACCTTCCCCGTCTGGCGCAGGCCGCACCGGGGCGGCAGGCGCGCTTCCGCCAGACAACAGTGGCGGCCCTCGGCGGCGAGGAGATGTAGGGGGACTTCT
Source organism: Armatimonadota bacterium (assembly GCA_031420915.1). GTDB lineage: Bacteria > Sysuimicrobiota > Sysuimicrobiia > Sysuimicrobiales > Humicultoraceae > JANONS01. Next base: position 2,024 of record JANONS010000065.1, on the reverse strand, counting down.
CGATGCAGCTCGGTCACCTGCCACGCCTGCCGCTCGCGGTGCGGCCCACGCCGCTCCAGGACGCCCCGCGCCTGAGCGCCTATCTCGGCGGACCGCGCATCCTCATCAAACGGGATGATCTGACCGGGCTGGCCATGGGCGGGAACAAGGCGCGGAAGCTCGAGTTTCTGTTGGGCGAGGCGAGGGCCCGGGACGCCGATGTGATCATCACCGTCGGCGCTCCCCAATCCAACCACGCCCGCATGACCGCGGCCGCCGCGCGGATCTACGGGTGGGAGGCGATCCTGGTCCTTGCGGGGGAGCGGCCGGAGGAGATCCAGGGGAACCTGCTCCTGGACCGGTTGTTCGGCGCCGAGGTCCGCCTGATCGAGACGACCGACGAGTACGTCCTCACAGGGGTGGTGGAGGATCTGGCGCGGGAACTCGTCCGGAAGGGGCGCCGGCCGTACGTCATCCCTCGCGGCGGCTCCACCGGGCTGGGAGCGGCGGCGTACCTGGAGGCGGGCATGGAGGCCCTGATCCAACTCAACGGGCTCGGTGTGCGGGCGGACGCGATCGTGCATGCCAGCACCTCGGGGGGCACCCAGGCGGGATTGCTGACCGCGATGAAGTGGGCCCGCGCAGGCGCCTCCGTGGTGGGGATCTCCGCCGGGCCGCCGAAGGAGACGGTGGTCCGGCGGGTGACCGGCATCGTCCGCGACCTCGGCGTGGTGCTCTCCACCGACTGGCAGGTGCCCCCCGAGGACGTCGTGGTCTATGATGACTATGTGGGCGAGGGATACGGCATCCCGACGCCTGAGACGATCGAAGCGATCAGGGTAGTGGCGCGGACGGAGGGGATCCTCCTGGACCCGGTGTACACGGGGAAGGCGATGGCCGGCCTGATCGACCTGGGACGGCGGGGCGTGTTCACGCGCGACCAGACGGTGCTCTTCTGGCACACAGGCGGCCAGCCCGCGCTGTTCGCCCACGCACGCCGCCTGCTGACTCCCGAGTGACGGAGAGAACGATGCGGCTCGCAGACCTTCGCTCCCTGGCCATCATCGCGATGACACTGATCACTATCGCGCCCGCCGCGGCAGACGAGAACGACGCGCAGCTGCGGCGAGGGCTGTTGGGGTTCTTCCGCGGAGCGGAGACCCTGCGAATCGACGCGGTGCCCGATCTCTACGAGGGCGGGTACGCCCGCATCAGCGTGTACGCGAAGCGCGCCCGCCTGGCCGAGGGCGGGCTCCTGGTAGACGAGGCCTGGGTGCGGCTGCGCGGGGTCACCCTGAGCGTCCCGCACTTCCGGGAGGGGACCTTCCGCGTGGTGTCGGTGCGGGACGCGGCGATCTACCTGCGGATCAGCGTGCGCAGCCTGGAGCAGTACTTCATCGCCGGCAATCCCTGGGACGATATCCGGCTCTGGTCGGAGGGCGGGTATCTCTTCGCCAGGGGAACGGTGCCGGTCATCGGGATTCCCACCCGGGTCGAGATGAAGGGGTACTTCGCCGTCGAGGGGACGCACGAAATCTTCTTTTATGTGGAGAGCCTGCGGGTCAACTGGCTGCCGCTCCCCGAGTTCCTCCTGCGGAACATGGAGCGGCAGTACAACCCGGTCATCGACCAGAAGACATGGCCGGTGATTATCAAGCTCCGCTCGATCCGGCTGTCGAAGGAGGATCTGGTGGCTACGAGCGAGCCGGATCCTGGGGTCTGCGGTTTCTGCGGTCCCATCGGTTCCTCGGGTCCCCCATGACCCCGCCGCGATCGCCCTGACCTGACGGCGTCCGCCGTTTGCCCTGCAGGAACGTCGCTCGCGCGCGCGGATCGGATTACAATACATCACGAGGATGCCCACGGAGGTGAGCAGTCATCGTCACACGCGCTGAATGGATAACCTTTCTGAGACGAGCCCTGCCTGCTCTCCTGGCCGCCATCGGTCTCCTCCTGCCTGTCGCCGCGGAGCCGGCGAGCGCACCCCCCGTGCTCCCGACCGTGTACCGCATCGATGTCGAGGGGATCATCGCACCTGCCACGGC
>JANONS010000064.1:0-5428 GCA_031420915.1 Armatimonadota bacterium | reverse complement strand
GTCGACTCTTCCGACCGGCGCGTCCGCGCGGCCTATCGGGAGATGGTCCAGGCCCGGCAGGGAGAGGTCAGGGAGATCTTGCGGCGGGCGCGGGTGGACCCGCTGGAACTCTCCACCGCCGCGCCGATGGTGGAACCGCTGGTGAAGTTTATTACGCTTAGGCGGCAGAGGGCGCGATGGCATTCACCTGGCCGCTGATGCTCTGGGGCCTCCTGGCCCTGCCGGTGCTGGTGTGGGGGTATCTCTTCATCCTGCGGCGCCAGCGGCGGATGCAGGCGCGCCTGGCCGATCCGCACCTCTTCGCCCACCTGGTGTCCGCGCCGAGTGCGTGGCGGCGCCACCTCCCGGTGGGGATCTACCTCGCCGCCGTGCTCCTGCTCGCGCTCGCCATGGCGCGCCCCACCGCGGCGATCCCCCTCCCGGTCAACCGGGCCGCCGTCGTCCTGGCGATCGACACCAGCAAGAGCATGATGGCGGAGGACATCAAGCCCACACGGCTGGAGGCGGCGAAGAGCGCGGCGCGGGACTTCATCCGGGCCATGCCGTCCAGCGCGCGGATCGGGCTGGTGGCGTTCAGCGACTACGGCACCGTGCTGGTTCCGCCCTCCACGGACCGGCCCGCGCTGGAAGAGGCGCTCGCCCGGCTCCAGCCGCAGCAGGCCACGGCTGTGGGCTCGGCCATCCTGGAAGCGCTGCGGGTGCTGCCTGGGCGGGCGGAGTTCCTGGGGGACCGTCTGACGCAACTCCGGGGTCCGGTTCCGCAGGGGCCGCAGGCGCCGTCCACACCTGCCCCTCCTCCCAGCCCCCAGACCCCGCCTGCGGTCACGGCGCTGCCGCCGGCGGCCATCCTGATCCTCTCCGATGGGGTGAGCAATCTGGGCGCAGATCCCCGCGCAGCGGCCGCGCTCGCGGCGGAGGCGAAGGTCAAGATCTACGCCGTGGGCGTGGGGCAACAGGGCGGCTCGGTCATGCAGTTGAACAATCAACTCGTGCTGGTACCGTTTGACCCGACCGCGCTTCAGGAGGTCGCGCGGCAGACGGGGGGGGAGTACTTCACCTCTGACAGCCTGCCGGAGCTACGACGCATCTACCGTCAGATGGGGCGCTCGATCGGTTGGGAACGCCGCCGGACCGAGATCACGTCCGTGGTGGCGGGAGCGGCGGCGATCCTGATGCTGACCGGAGGGATGCTCTCGATGATCTGGTTCCGGCGGGTGCCGTGACCCCGACGTTCATCTGGCCGGCACTCCTGTGGGGGTTGCTCCTGGTGCCCCTCCTGATCGCCGTCTATCAGTGGATGCAGCGGCGGCCGGTCCGGCACCCCGTCGCCTACACCGACGTCGCGACCCTCGCCGCCGCCATGAAACGGGGAGGCCGCCTCGGCCGGCACCTTCCGGCGGGGTGCTTCCTGCTTGCGGTGGTCGCGCTGCTAATCGGGCTCGCCCGGCCCGTTGCCTCTCTGCCGGTGCCGTCCAACACGGTCGTGGTGATACTGTCGATGGACGTGAGCCGTAGCATGCTGGCGCAGGATGTCCCGCCGACGCGCATGGAGGCGGCCAAGGTGGCGGCGAAGGAGTTCGTCCGGGCCCTCCCTGCGGGTCTGCGGGTGGGGCTCGTCACCTTCAGTTCCTACGCCACGCTGATCGTCCCCGCGACGGCCGACCACGGGAAGGTTCTGGATGCCATCGACCTCCTGACCACCGAATTTGCCACCGCGATCGGGGACGGGCTGCTGGAGGCGGTGTGGGCCTTGCCCGATCGGGTGCGGCCCCCGGACCCCTTCAGCACGCCTCCGGCGCCGTCTCGCCCGCTGCCGCCGGCCACAGTGGTCCTCCTCTCCGACGGCCAGAGCAACCGCGGGACCCTCCCGCATGATGCCGCCCGGATCGCGCGCGACCAGCAGGTGAAGCTGTACACGATCGGCATCGGCACACCGGAGGGCACCTTCCTGACCCTCGGCGGTCGATCCATCTGGGTGCGCCTGGACGAGGCGACCCTCAAGGAGATGGCGGAGATCGCGGGCGGGTCCTACTACCGGACGACCACGGGCGCAGAACTACGAGCGGTCTATCGACAGTTGGGGCGGGCGATCGGCTGGGAGCGCAAGCCCACCGAGGTAACCAACCTGGCCGCGGCGGCCTCCGCTGTCCTGCTCGTGAGCGCGCTGCTGCTCTCCTTCCTGACCGTCCACCGGGTGATGTGAAGCCATGCCCCGCGCGCCCTTGACCGTCGCCCTGGTCCTCGCCTTGCTGCTCGGGGTCATGCCGCAACAGGGTGTGGCCCAGACCCTGGCCACCGGGGCGGAGGCCTTCGAAGCGGCGTACCTGTTTATCATCCAGGAACACCTCCGGCCGGTGGTCTCGCGCGAGCTCTTCCAGGGAGCCATCACGGGTCTTACGACGTATCTGCGAGGCCGGGGCCTGCCCCCGCAGACCATCGTCCTCAGGGGGCCGGAGACCCAGGACCTGGTGACCGTGCGTGACGCGATCGCCGCCGCCGGACGGCGCCTGGGTTCCGCCGCCTCGGCGCGGGACGCGGGATATGCCGCGATCGACGGGATGGTGCGCACGCTCGGGGATCCCTACACCCGCCTGGTGCTGCCTACTCAGGGGCGGAGCGCCCCACCGCCCGCGGGATACAGCGGGGTCGGCGTCGTCCTCGACCTGACGGTCACCCCGCCCATAGTTTCGCAAGTGCTGGACGGCAGCCCGGCGCATCGCGCGGGTCTGAGGACCGGTGACATCGTCATGGAGATCGACGGCCGGTCCACAGTAGCGATGCCGCCTCAGGAGGTGGTCACGCGCCTGAGGGGGCTACCCGGGACGACGGTGGTGGTGCGGCTGCGCCGGGGCCCGGCAGATGTGGTGGTCAGCCTGGTGCGGGAGATCATCGGGCTGCAGCAGACCTCGTTCCGACGGCTCGGCGGGGTCGGGTACGTGCGCCTGGCGGAGTTCGACGATGGGGCGGCAGAGGAGGTGACCGCGGTGGTGGCCGAACTCCATCGTCAGGGCGTTCGGGGCATCATCCTCGACCTCCGCGGGAACCCCGGTGGATATCTCGATGAGACCGTCGCCGTCGCCAGCATCTTCCTGCCGAGGGGTCTGGTCGCGACGCTCGTCACCCGCACCGGCGAACGGACCCGGTTAACGGCGACCCCGGGGAGCTTCAAGTTCTCAGGCCCGGTCGCGGTGCTGGTGGACCGGCAGACCGCCAGCGCCGCGGAGATGCTTGCGGGCGCGCTCCAGGACGCGGGCCACGCGGTCGTCGGGGTGCGGACCTTCGGCAAGGGCACAGCCCAGGTGATCAGGCGGCTGCCGGGCGGCGCGGTCCTTCAGCTGACCGTGGCCCAATACCTGACGCCCAACGGCACCACCGTGGACGGCCGCGGCATTCAGCCGCTGATCGAGGCCGAGGCGGAGGAGGGGACGGTCGGGACCGATGACGATCGCGTCCTGCTGGCCGCGTACCAGTGGCTCGAGCCCCGCCTGGGAAGCCTCATCCGGCGGGCGGCCTGACTGAAGCCACCATACGTCCAGTTGCACCATCGAACCCCTGAAATCTGAACGCCAGCGTCGATTCTCTTTTCGGGGACCTCAGCAACTGGCGGAGATGCGACACCACACGAAGGACAAGGGCGATCTGGCAGTAGGAGAGGTCATCGCCGATCTGCTCCGGGCGGGTATCCAGGTCTGCCTCCCCCTCTCGGAACATCTCCCCTTTGACCTCGTGGCAGTCTCCCCATCCATGAGCCAACTCCGCCGCGTCCAAGTGAAGTTCGCCGCGGCCACGAAGGGGACCATTGAAGTAACTCTCCGACGCACACATGCCGATCGTCATGGCGTACACAACAGGACCATCCGGCTCGAAGAGATCGACGCATTTGCAGTCTTCTGCCCGGAGTCCAATGCGGTATACTACGTTATGCGGAATGAGATCCCGTCAGAGATGCGCTCGCAATTCGCCCTGCGATTAGTGCCGGCCAGGAATGGGCAGGTCAGGAAGGTGCGGCCGGCTGCAGACTATGAAGGGGCGCAACGACTGTTCGGGCCCGTAGCTCAACGGAAAGAGCAAGGCGCTTCTAACGCCTAGGCTGGGGGTTCGATTCCCTCCGGGCCCGCCACAAGTTTTCCCCTCGCAATCCCCCGCCCACGGTGTTCACACGCCACGTCTACGTTGTCCACCGGAAGGGCATCCACAATATGGGTAGCACACCAGTGGAGACACGAACCCGGCTCCTGGCCGCACCTGACGGGATCAGCCGCTTGACCGCCTCCCGGTGGGGGAGGCCCCTGCGCGAGGAGATCATCACCGCCTATACCCCCTTGATTGAACGGATCCTGTTGGACTTCAGGCTCTCGGGGGTGCCAGCGGAGGATCTCATGCAGGTAGGCTACCTCGGCCTCCTCAATGCCATAGAGCACTTCGAGCCAGCCCGAGGAGTCAAATTCAAGACATATGCTAGCCATCTGATCCGCGGGGAGATCCGGCACTACCTGCGGGACCACCGCGACACCATCCGCAAACCCCGGTGGCTGCACAGGCTGAACCAGCAGATCGAGGGGATCGTGGGTCGCTATCTGAGCCAGGAAGGCCGGTACCCTCGTCTGGAGGAGCTGTCCGCCGAGCTCAACGTCGCGGAGGACGGCCTGCTGGAGATCCTCAAGACGCGTGAAGCCCTGCGCACAGTGTCGCTCGAGGCGGAGGAGGAGGCCGACCACGCCGAGATTGATCGCCGCCGCATCCGCCACAAGACGTATGCCTCATTCCAGCTTCCCATTGAAGACAGGATTGTGCTCCACGACGCGATGGAGAAGCTGAGCCTCCTGCAGCGGCGAGTGCTCTACCACCTCTTCTTCGCCGACCTGACACAGCCGGAAACGGCGAAACGCATCGGCATCTCACAACGACACGTGTCTCGCCTGCTGGTCAAGTCCCTCACCAGGCTGCGGGCGATGCTCGGCGGCAGCTGAGGTTCCCACGCAGGTCCCCGACGAACTTCTATGGCGCGGCCGTGATCACCAACGGCGCGCGGCAGACCGGACGCCCTGCCGCGTCCTTGGGGGTGATGGTAACCGTGCGCGCGCTGCTGCTCACCTCTACCATCGCATAGGTGGGTCGGTCGAGGACCGCGCACGACAACCCCAGGCCCTGGGGCAGGGGCGCCAGCAAGAAGGCTGTCAGCACCGGCACGACGGACGGCCCGAAGACCTGCGCGACCTGGCTGGCAAATGGGGTCGTGGCGATCGGGCCGGCGACGACCTCCTTCATCCCGGTGGTCTCAAACGGCGGCGTGAAGGTCCCGAGGCGGACATCGTTGATCAGGACCGCGTGCCTGTCAGCGCTCAGCCAGACGACGTTCTTGATCGTGTTCGCGCGGATGTACCCGAGGATCTCCGCGCGCTCGGCGGCGTAACCTTCCCACTTGTCG
>JANONS010000063.1:0-3592 GCA_031420915.1 Armatimonadota bacterium | reverse complement strand
GCTCCTTCATCGGTCTGTATCCGATCCCGATGATCCATGGGATGACCATCGGCGAGCTGGCCCGGCTCTACAACGAGGCCTTCGGCATCGGCGCAGATCTGACCGTGATCCCGATGGCGGGGTGGAACCGGACCATGGCCTGGGCGGATACGCACCTCACGTGGGTGAAACCCTCGCCCGGGATCACGACCGAGGACACTTCCTTCTACTATGCGACCACGGGGGCGCTCGACGGCACGAACCTGTGGAACGGGGTGCGGACCTCGTCGCGCTTCCAGGTGGTGCTGGCGCCCTGGCTCGATGGTCCCCGTCTGGCCGAGCGGCTCAACCGGCGCAACCTTCCCGGGGTCCGGTTCACTTCCTCGGCGATCCCCCACCCGCGGACGGGGCGGATCTGGCGGGGCGTCAGGCTGCACATCACCGACCGGCAGCAGTTCCGCCCCGCGACCACGACCGTGTACATCCTCGCGGAAATTCGTGACCTGCACGGGAGCAGATTGAAATTCCAGCGCCCAACCCGCGGGCGCGCTCCCTTCGACGTCGTCTGGGGGACGAAGGAGGTCCGGCTGGCGATCAGCCGCGGGGACCCTGCAGAGGCGATCGTCGCCCGCTGGCAGCCCGCTCTTGCGCGGTTCCAGCAACTGCGCGGGGCGTATCTCCTCTACCGGTAGGCCTGTCTACTCGATAGGCCCGCGCGCCTATCCCTTCACCGCGCCCGTCGTCAGCCCGGCGATGAACCGGTCAATGAAGAGATTGTAGACGAAGGCGATGGGGATGCTTGTGAAGAGCGCCGCGGCCATGATCTCTCCCCAGAGGAAGACGTCTCGGAACAGCGCCACCGGGATGCCGAGGCTGACTGTCATCTTGCCCACGGAACTGATGAAGGTGAGGGCGTAAACGAAATCCTGCATGACCAGGGTGAAGGCGAAGATGGCGGCGGTGAGAATCCCGGAGATGGCCAGCGGCAGCACCACCTTCCACATGGCGGCCAGGCGGCTGTAGCCATCGATCATCGCCTGCTCTTCGATGTCCCGCGGAATCGACCGGAAGAAACCCATCATCAGCCAGGTACAGAACGGAATGGTGACGGTGGGATAGACCAGCACCAGCGCCCACAGCGAGTTCGACAGGCCGAGGACGGCGATCACGCGCGAGAAGGGAATGAAGAGCAGTGTCGGCGGGATCAGGTAGGTGAGGAAGATACCGATCCCCAGGCGCTCCCCCCAGCGTCCGGTCAACCGCGCCAGCGCGTAGCCGGCAGGAACGGCGAGCACCATAGTGATCACCACCACCGCGGCCCCGACCAGCACCGTGTTGCGCACCCACGTCAGGTAAGCCGTCTGCTGCAAGAGGAACTGGATGTGGTCGAGCGTTGGGGGATCGTTGAAGATCCAGGGGATATGCGTCCTCACCGTGCCCCCCACGTACAGATCGTTGTTCTCCTTAAATGCCGTCACGAACATCCAATAGAAAGGAAAGACGGCGAAGACAGTAAAGGCAAGCGCCGCGGCGTAGAGTGCGACCCGCTTCACCACCCGCACGGCGCGCCGCGCGGTCATCCGCCCACCTCCGCCCGCCGTGCCACGCGCAGCATCAGGATGGCCACGACCACCAGCACCGGCAGGAGGAAGAGGGCGATCGCTGCGCCCTGCCCCAGATCGCCGCCGAGGATGCCGCGCTGGAACGCCAGGCTGGCCAGGACGTGCGTGCTGTTGTACGGGCCGCCCCGCGTCAGCAGGTAGACGACGCTCAGGTCGGTCGAGGTGAAGACCACGCCGAACAAGACCGCGACCGTCGCCACCGGCAGCAGCAGCGGCAGGTTAATCTGGAAGAGCCGGCGCCAGAATGACGCGCCGTCAATGACCGCCGCCTCGCGTATCTCGGTGGGTATGGCGCTCAAGCCGGCGAGCACGATCACGGTGGCGAATGGAAACATGCGCCAGACATGCACGATAATGATCGCGATGATGGCCAGCTCTGGGTCGCCCAACCAGTAGAGCCAGCCTTCGAACAACCCGGTGGCCCTGAGCGTCCAGTTGACCACGCTGAACGTCGAGTCGAAGATCCACGTCCAGGCCATCGCAGCCAGCGAGACCGGCACCGCCCAGGGGAGCAGGAGGAGCATCCGCACGGCGCGCTTCCCGAAGAACGCCGCCTCCAGGACGTTGGCGGCGGTCGTCGCCAGGACCATCACCAGCACCTGTGAGGCCACCGTGAAGACGATCGTATTCCGCAGGGTCAGCCGGAACTGCGGGTCGGCGATGATCGTGGTGAAGTTGCGCAACCCTACCCACGGAAAGGACAGCATGCCGGACCTCGCCGCGCTGAAGCTCAGCAGGATGGCCAGCACGAAGGGCACGCCTACCAGCACGATGACGTACAGGAAGGCGGGGGCGAGGAGGACCCGGCCGAGCGCATCCTCCCGGTCAGCCAGCGTGCGCCGCCGTAAGGCGGCCGCCGCCGGCCGAATCAACGGCTGCGCTTCCTTACGCAGCCCCATCCTTCACGCAGCGCCATTCTTCCGCCCGAGCCCCGTGCGGCGGTCGAAGTACCGCACCGCCCGCCGCGGCACGGCGAACTCGTAGACCTGCCCCTCTGCAATTGGCGTCGTGATCGTCACCGGCAGGGCGGCGATCACGGGCTGGTCCGACCGCGACACTTCGTCCAGTTGGCCGTAGACAAGACGATCCGCGCCCAGGTGTTCTACCTGGCGCACGCGCAGGTGGTAGGTGAAAACCTCCTCGTGTGCGGCGAAGACCGGCTTCGGCAGGAAGTGCTCCGGCCGGAACCCGAAGAGCGTTCCCTCGTCGTGCTCGACCAGATTCATCGGTGGGGAGCCGAGAAAGGTGGCGACGAACGTGTCCGCCGGATGCTCGTAGACCTCCTGCGGGCTGCCGATCTGCCGCACCTTGCCCGTGTTCATCACGACGATGCGGTCGCCCAGGCCCATCGCCTCCACCTGATCGTGCGTCACGTAGATGGTCGTCGTGCCGAGCTGCCGCTGAAACTCCTTCAGTTCGTAGCGGGCGACGGCCCGCAGCTGCGCGTCAAGGTTGGAGAGAGGCTCGTCGAAGAGGAAGACCTTCGGGTCCCGCACCACCGCCCGCGCCAGGGCCACGCGTTGCCGCTCGCCGCCGGAGAGCTGGCGCGGAAAGCGGTCGAGCAGGCGCTCGATGCTGAACATCCGCGCCCCGCCGTGCACGCGCTCCTTCATGATATGCGCGGGTGTGCCCATCGCCTCCAGGGGGAAGGCGATGTTTCGGTAGGCCGTCTTGTGCGGGTAGAGGGCGTAGCTCTGGAAGACCATGGCGATGCCGCGGGCACGCGGCGGGACGTCCTCGTCCACGCGCTCACCGGCGATGTATATCTCGCCAGCGGTGGGCGTCTCCAGGCCGGCAATCATGCGCATCAGGGTGGTCTTGCCGCAGCCCGACGGGCCGAGGAGAACGACGAGTTCTCCTTCTTTGACGTCCAGGTCCACCCCGTCAACGGCCCGCACGTCGCCGAAGTGTTTGTGCAGGTTCTTCGTCTCGACGTACCCCATCGGCGTCTCCGCCTCCGCTAACGTGTAGGGGTGCGCCCGGGTACCCGG
>JANONS010000062.1:0-2332 GCA_031420915.1 Armatimonadota bacterium | reverse complement strand
CCACGGCTCATACGCGCGGTCCAACAAAAAATGCCTCTCATCCCAGAGGGACGAGAGGTCCTCCCGCGGTACCACCCTGCTTCCGGGTCAGCCCTCGCACCCGGCACTTCCTTCGCGCTCACGGGCGAATCCCGGCGGGTTGTTCCCTCCCCGGGATCACCCGCGGCTCAGGGGCGGCGTCCCCGCAACCCCCCGAGGCTCGCACGTCCGCCTCCACTCTCCAGACCGATAAGCGGGTTGAACCCCCTCAACGCGAACCCCGGTTGTTGGCCGGCATCTACCCTTCTCCTACTATACTCGGCGCCCTCCACCTGTCAAAGAGGAGCAACTGCCGGTTACGGCGAGGCTTCCACCTCCTGGAGCAGTTGCTCGACTTCGGAGAGGGCGGCGTCCATGCGCTCGACGCCCAGCGCAATCTGCTCGCGGGTGATAATCGCCGGCGGGGCGAGACGCAGTACCTCCGGGTTGTTCAGCGAGAAGAAGACGATCACCCCTCGGGCGATCGACCATGCGGCCACCATCAGGGCGATGTCCGGGTCGTCGAACTCGACGCCGATGAGGAGGCCCTTGCCGCGGACCTCTCGGATGAGGCCTCTATGCCGCTCCTGCGCACCGCGGAGCGCCCCCAGCAGCACCTCCCCCATCTCGCCGGCCCGCGCCACCAAGTGCTCATCGAGCAGGGTGCGGATCGTGGCGACCCCCGCGGCGCACGCCGCCTGGTTGCCGCCCAGCGTCGAGGAGTGGAGGAACGGGTCCGCCGCCATCTTCTCCCACAGGTGCGGGCGCGCCGTGAACGCGCCGATGGGCATCACTCCCCCGCCCAGCCCCTTCGCCGTCGTCAGGATGTCGGGCACCACCCCCCAGTGCTCGCACGCGAACATCCTGCCGGTGCGGCCCATCCCCGTCTGCACCTCGTCAGCGATCAAGAGAACCCTCCGGCGATCGCAGATGGCCCGCACCCGCGGCAGGTAGTCGTCGGGGGGAATACGCACGCCCGCCTCCCCTTGAATCGGCTCGACGATGAACGCCGCGGTCCGCTCATCGATGGCCCGCTCAAGCGCGTCGGCGTCGCCAAATGGCACATGTGTGAACCCCGGCACGAGCGGCTCAAAGGGCTTGCGATACTTTTCCCGCCCGCTCGCCGAGAGCGCGCCCATGGTCTTGCCGTGGAAGGCGCCTTCAGTGGAGATGATGCCGGGTTTCCCGGTGGCCAGGCGCGCCAGTTTGATCGCGCCCTCGTTGGCTTCGCTGCCGCTGTGGCAGAAGAAGCTGTAGCGCAGGTCCCCCGGCGTCACCTCCGCCAGCAGAGCCGCCAGTTCGGCTGCGGGGCGGTGCACCATGGCACGAACCGACAGCGGCATGCGCCCGATCTGCTCCACCACCGCCTGCACCACCCGGGGGTGCCGGTGCCCGAGGATGAACACCGCCGGCCCGCCGGAGAAGTCCAGATACTCCTTGCCGTCGATGTCGCGCACCACGGCACCCTCCGCCTCCCACTCGACGGTCCCGCTCAGCATGCGGAAGGTTTTGGCGAGCCCGGGGTTCACAAAGTCGGCGTACTTCTGGAAGGTGTCCTCGACCAGCCGCCTGCGTTCAACGGGATCCGTGATCACACACGCCTCCGTTCGGGCATGACCCCACGCCAGTCAGCCGCCCGTCGCCACCAGGGAGCCGGACTCCAGCACCTGGCGGGCGCGGCGCACGATCTCCCGCGTCTCCTTGTACTTGATGCGCGCCATCGCCTCCGGCAGGTCCACCCATTCGCAGGCGATGAACCCCTCCTCCGCCTGCGGGGTGGGCTCCTCACCGCCGAGGAATTCCATCAGGTAGTAGCGGACCGTCTTATCGTAGTAGACATCCTCCGACCGCCAGAAGAAGAAGTACCGCTCCTCCCCCAAATCCGCCACCACCCGGACGTGGGAGATGCGGCACTCCTCCGCCACCTCGCGCCGGGCGACCTCCTCCGGGGTCTCCCCCGACTCGATCGTCCCCTTGGGGAGCATCCACTTCCCGCCTTCGTGCTGCAGCAGGAGGATCTCCACCCCGTCGGGGTTGTGGCGGAAGACCACCCCGCCCGCACTGCGCGCGTACTTCACCGGTTTCCCGCCTTTGCGCCGTGCCGTGGAGGTGCGCCGCGTCATGTTATCCACCCAACGCCTCACGCACGAGGCGGTTCACCGTCGCCCCCTCCGCTCCTTTCAACGCGGGACCGAGATTGTCCATCGCCTTGTCCACCTTGGTCATGGAGCTGTCCGCTTTGACCAGCACGCTGTCAGCGCGGCCGGCGGCCTTGTCCACGGTAGCCATCGCGCCGCGGAAGTCCGCCAGCGCA
>JANONS010000061.1:0-2869 GCA_031420915.1 Armatimonadota bacterium | reverse complement strand
GAGCGATCGGCGAGGCCGGCATGAGTGCCACCAGGATCGAGGACAGGCCGGCGAGGATGAGCCCGGAATAGGGTCCGGCCCATGATGTGGCGATTCTGGCGCGGGCGGGCTTCGTCCAGATATCAGTCGTGTCGACATAGTAGGCGGGCAGGCCGAAATAGAGCAGCGCCCCGGCGCCGTTGATCCGCGCGCCGTAGTGCTTGCACGTCAGAGCGTGTGCCAGTTCGTGTACGGCGATGCTTGCATAGTTGAGGACGTACAGGAGGAGCAGGCCTTTGGCGTAGGATCCGCCCGCCTGAAAGAGGTTGAACTGGCCCGAGGTGATGTGTTGCGCGAAGAGCCAGCCACCGATCCCGGACAGCGCCAGGTACACCACCTGCAGCGGGCGCGTGTAGAGGATCCAGCCGCCGTGCCGGTACAGCCATTCGATGACCCCATCCACTTTGCGGATCGTGAGTTTCCGCCGCCCGGTCATGATCTCCCAGAAGACCTGGGGGACGTACTGCCACCCGTCCCGTGCGACGGCTCGCCGGACCGCGGCGAAGAGGTTCATCGGCGGATCAACAAGCATCCGGGAGAGCTTGAGATGCATGACGAGCTGGCCAACCCGTCCAAAGGCCAGCGCCCCGAACCGTGTGAAGTACTCGACCACCAGGTCCTTGACTGACCGCGTGCCGTCCATCAGCGCCCAGACGTGGTGGTCATCCGGCCCCAGGCGGAGGTACGTGTAGCGCGGCGGGTTCGTCAGGATGTAATAGGGGTCACCCTGCCGCGAGGTGAGGGGAACTGCGCCCGTCTCAGGAGATTGTACGGGGCGGTAGGAAGCGGGGTTGATGCGTTCCCTGAGCACATCCCAAATCCCGCCGCCCTCCGCACTGACAGGGCCAGGTTCCTGCTCGGCAAGGCGCCTCCACACGGAGGTGGTCGCATCGGGCATGGCTGGGTCCGGTCCGTTGGATTTCTGCAAGGCGGATGAATGCTCCTCCGCCGGGGCCGCTATCTCTGTGCCCAGTGCCACAGGCTGGCTGTGACCGGGGCCATCGTCCGGGTTCGGGTGATCCAGTACGGTAAGGGCAAGCGAACGGCAAATGGGGACGCAAAGTCCTGGATCACCCTGCCGGACGCGGAGGTGCTCAGATGTTCGAGAGTTCCACGCTCAAGGGGATGTTGGGCAGGCAGCTACTCGAGGATCGGATCCGTGACGCCGAGGCGCACCGGCTGGTCCAGCGGGCACTCGCCGGCCGCGGGATGGCCAGGACGGGTACGCCCATCCTAGTCAAGGTTTCCCAAGCGCTGGGGGCCGCCTACCGCACCTACGTCCGTCCCTCTGTCTCTCCTGCCGGATGAGGTGCGGGCGGTAGCCGGACTAGGGGAGGCCGTCGTGCGAGGCGGCCTCCCCTCTGTGCCCCGGATCACACCGTCTCGATGCCCCGTGTCATCGCCGCCACGGCACAGTGGAGTCAAGGACAGTAGAGACGGGGACGCGGATGAAACGGCTGGCAGGGACCATCGCACTTCTGGTCACATCCATCCTTCTTGTTGAGTAGCCGAACAGCGACCCGCTGGCCCCGCCTAGATCACGTGTAACTCTCGCGGAAGCGCACTCAGGCGCTCGCCACCGCGTTCCGCGACGATCACGATCTCCTCCAGCCGCACCCCGAACTCCCCCACCAGGTAGATGCCGGGCTCAACGCTGAACGCCATGCCCGGGACCAGAAGCAACTCATTCGTGTGCGTGATGGAGGGGGGTTCATGGCCGGTGATCCCGATGCCGTGGCCGGTGCGGTGGGTGAAGGCGGCGCCGTACCCCTCGCGCTCGATGACCCCGCGGGCGGCGAGATCAACTTCCCGGATCGCCACTCCCGGCCTGATAATCTCCAGCGCCGCTGCCACAGCCTCCTCCACGACCGCGTGCACTTCCCGATAGCGCGGGGTGGGTTGCCCCAGAAAGGCCATGCGGGTGATGTCCGACATGTAACCGTCCAGCCGGCCGCCGATGTCCACCAGGAGCGGCTCGGCCGACTGCAGCACTCGTGATGAGGTGTGATGGTGCGGGAAAGCTGAATTCGGCCCCGAAGCGATAATCGCAGACGGGACCTCCTGGACGCCCTGGCTGCGAAAGGCCCCCTCCGCGGCCCGGGCCAGATCCGTCTCTCGGAGGCCCGCCCGGCAGGCGTCGAACACGGCCCGGACGGCCACATCCGCCGTCGCCGCCGCCCCCCGGAGCGCGGTGATTTCCTCGCCAGACTTGATCATGCGCAGCGGAGCCATCACGGAAGCGCCCGGGACGAACTGCGCCTCCGGCCAGCGCTGCTGCAAGAGCAGTAGCGCGTCCGCGCGCATCGTATCCCCGACGGCGATCCGCCGCATCGCGCCGAGCCTTGTTCGAGCCTCTTTCAGTGCCCCGCCGGCCCCTGCCGCGTCCGAGTACGTCAGGGTTGGGAAGGGAACATGTGGCGCGGCCTCCGCCGCGTTCAGCTCCGGGACCAGGAAGAGAGTGTCGGCCGAAGTCACGAAGAGGTAGCAGGGCCGCTCGTCAGGGTGGGGCGCATACGTGAGGAGGTAGAAGAGGTCGTCACCCGGCGGGATGGCCAGGAGGTCGATCTCAGACTGCGCCATCCGCTCCCGCGCTGCGTTCAGCCTAGTGTGCATGTTACGGCCATTCTATCAGCAACCTCTCGCATTGTTCTGGAGGGAATAAGACGCGGGGGTCGTACTATATCTGGTAATTCCTACCTACTTTCATGCGCGGCCCGAAGGCGCAAAAATGGAGGGCTTGTCGTGAGCAAAGTTTCCTGGCTCTTCCGAAGCATCCTCCTTGTTTACCGGCGTCGCTTGCCGGTAGAGGAATCACCTGAAACCTGTCGAC
>JANONS010000060.1:0-1532 GCA_031420915.1 Armatimonadota bacterium | reverse complement strand
GGCTCGCAGCCGCCGGGGCGGCCGGCGCGGGGATGGTGGCGACCGGGATCGGCTCGCTGTTCAGGGGGCCGTACATCGTCCACGCTCAGCCGCGGGCGCTGCGCATCATGACGTGGTCGCATTTTGTGCCGCCTTACGAACCCTGGTTCGATGGCTTCACCAAGGCGTGGGGCGCAAGCAAAGGCATCGATGTGACCATCGACCGCGTCAGCTTCGCGGACATCGTGCCGCGGGCCGCGGCCGAGGTGGCGGCGCAGACAGGACACGACGTCTACTTCTTCATCGCGCCCCCATCTCAGTTTGAGCCTCAGGTGCTGGATCTGGCCGATATCAACAGCGAAGCCGCGCGGCGTTACGGTCCGATCCTCCCCGTGGTCAAGGACAACACCTACAACCCGCTGACTAGGAAGTGGTTCGCGTTCTCCGACAACTGGGTCCCGGACCCCGGGGACTATCTGAAGAGCGTCTGGTCGGCCGTCGGATATACTCAGGGCCCGCGCACCTGGGAAGACCTGCTCATCGCCGGCCGGGAGATCAAGAAGAAGTTCCCCAACATTCAAATCCCCATCGGCGTCGGGTATTCCCAGGACATCGACTCCAACATGGCCACGCGCGCGATCCTCTGGTCGTTCGGGGCGTCCGTTCAGGATAAGGATGCGAACGTCGTGCTCAACTCCGAGGAGACGGTCAAGGCCGTGGAGTATGGGGCACAGCTCTTCCGTGAGGTGATGACGCCCGCCGTGTTGAGCTGGAGCGCCGTCTCCAACAACCAGGCGCTGGAGGCCGGGCAGACCTCCTACATCCTCAACTCCATCTCTGCCTACCGCTCCGCGCAAAGGAGGAGGTTGCCGATTGCGGCCGACATCTTCTTCGTCCCCGCGCTCCGGGGCCCCGCCCGCGCCCTGGCGGGCACACACGTCTTGGGGGCGTGGGTCGTCTGGAAGTTTGGCCGCGCCCCAGACTTGGCCAAGGAGTTCCTGCTCCACCTGACCGATAACGCCCGGGAGTCGTCGTTGGGCAGCGAGCTCTATAACTTCCCCTCGTACATGGGCGCCGCGGCAGAGAAGGGCGTGCCGGTGGCGCAGAAGCCGGCCGAAGGCCTGAAGTGGATCCAGGCGCAGGTGCGCACCGACAAGTTCGGCTCGCTGCCGCCGGACAAACTGAAGGTCCTGGCCGACTCGTTGAAGTGGTCCGCCAACATCGGCTGGCCAGGGGTCGCCAACCCGGCCGAAGGTGAAATCTTTGACACCAGCGTGACGGCCGACATGTTCGCCAAGGCCGCGACGGGGCAGCTGACCCCAAAGCAGGCCGTCGATGAGGCCAACCGCCGGGTCAAGGACATCTACAACAAATGGCGCCGGGCGGGCCTGGTGGGCGGCGGCAAAGACAAGTAACGACCGGAAACGTGGAGGATGAGACGGGGTGGGCCCCGGGTACCGGGCGCCCCCCAACAAAGTAGGGGTGGCGGGGTCGCCCAATGGGGTCCTCGAGTCCAATAAACAGCCCAAACAAAAAGGCGGCGGGCGGGGCGG
>JANONS010000059.1:0-13928 GCA_031420915.1 Armatimonadota bacterium | reverse complement strand
GCACGGTCCTCGCGAGCGGGCGCTCCATCGTCGTCTTGATCGCTCTCAATGACCTGACGGCGGATGGGCGCGACATCTCCTGGATCTGGGATGTGGACTTCGAAATGCTGCGGGGCTCCGCGCGCGTCGCTGTGGTGACCGGCCTGCGGGCCGCGGACATGGCCGTTCGCCTGAAGTACGCCGGGCTGGACGAAGGGGTCGTCAGGACCGAGGAGGATGAGGAGCGGGCGATCCACCTGGGGCTGGAGCACCTCGAGGCGAATGAACCGCTCTACGTGCTTCCGACCTATACCGCGATGCTGAGGATCCGGCAGATCCTCGCGCGGTGGGGACACGTCAAGGCCTTCTGGGAGGATTGAGGGTGGAACCGCTGCAGCTGCGCATCTGCCACCTCTATCCCGACCTGCTGAACCTGTACGGGGATCGCGGCAATATCCTGACGCTGGTGCAGCGGGCGCGGTGGCGTGGCATTGAAGTAGAAGTCACGGAGGTGCCGCTGGGCGTTCCCCTGCGGGTGGAGGAGCACGATCTCTTCTTCATCGGCGGCGGCGAGGACCGCCAGCAGGCGCTCGCGGCGGCGGACCTGCGGCGCGACAAAGGGGCCGCGCTGCGTGAGGGCGTGGAGAAGGGCGCGACCGTGCTGGCGGTGTGCGGCGGCTACCAGTTGATGGGGCACTACTACCGGCCCGCCGAGGGCGATGATCTGCCGGGGATCGGGCTCCTGGACCTGGTGACCCATCATCCGGGAAAGGTCCGCCCGCGGCTGATCGGCAACATCGTCATTCGCTCGGACCTCCGCCACGCCGGTCCGCCCCGCGCGGATGGTCTATCCATGCTTGTAGGCTTTGAGAACCACGGCGGGAGGACCACCCTGGGTCCGGGCGCGCGGCCGCTGGGCCTCGTGCAGACCGGGTTCGGTAACAATGGCGAGGACCGCACCGAGGGGGCCGTCTACAAGCACGCCTGCGGCACGTACCTCCACGGGCCCCTGCTGCCCAAGAACCCCTGGTTAGCCGACCACCTGATCGCGGTTGCGCTCAAACGCCGCCACGGGGAGGTCACGCTCCCGCCGCTCGATGATCGGGTAGAGAGGAAGGCGCACCAGGCGGCGGTGCGGCGAACCCGAGGGAAGTGGCGAGGATAGAACGGACACTATCGGTGAATCAGGAGCACCCCTGAGAGGACGAGCACCCCACCGAACCACTGCCACCCTTCCAGCCGCTCCCCCAGCAACAGAAAACCCAGCAGCGCGGCCACCACGGGCTCGACCGCGGCAATGATGCTCGCCCGTCCCGCCTCGATGCGCCTGAGGCCGTTGGTGTAGAGCACGTGGGTGAGCAGCGTGGTCACGAGGATCAGGTAGAGCAGCGTGGGGAGGGCGTACGCCGGCGGGAGTGCAGGCCAGCGGCGGAGGGCCAGCGCCAGAAAGAGCGTCCCGAACCCGAGCGCGTACAGCAGCGTGGTGAAGGGGCCGTACCGGCCCAGCGCCCCTTTGCCGAAGATACTGTACAGCGCGTAGGTGAACCCCGCGGCCAGGCCGGTCAGAACACCCGCGACGTTCACTCGGAGCGCGGCGGGGTCGTAGGCGCGCACGGCGAGCGCGCTCCCCGTGAAGGTGAGGAGGACCGCGGCGACCTTCCGTCCGGTGAGGGCTTCGTGAAAGACCGCCCGAGCCAGCAGCGTGACCCAGGCCGGCGCGGTGTAGAGTAGCATGGCCGCGGTGGCCACGGTGGAAAGCCGGATGGCGGTGAAGTATGACGTCATGAAGAGCGCGACGCCGATCAGGCCGTAGGCCGCGAACATCGGCAGGTCTCGTGCCCGGACGCGGAGGACGCGGCGGTTCGTAGCGAGGGCCAGGATCAGGAGGATGAGAAAGGCGCCGCCCGCGCGCCAGAGGGCGGCGTCGAGCGGGGAGAGGCCGGCGCGAAACACCCCTTTGGCCGCAATGCCAAGGGTGCCCCACAGCGCTCCCGCGCTGGCGACGAGGACCACGGCGATGCGGTGGGTCCGGATGGGCTGGCGATCCACGAGGCCATGATACACTGAGGGTAGGTGGGCCCCATCGTCTAGGGGACCAGGACGCGGCCCTCTCAAGGCCGAAACGGGGGTTCGAATCCCCCTGGGGCCACCACTCCCGCCCGGTTCGTTCAGGGGACAATCACATGAGGAAGCGATGTGCCTGGGCGAACGCGAGCCCGTCGCTGCGTGCATACCATGATCGTGAATGGGGTGTGCCCGTGCACGATGACCGGAAGCACTTCGAGTTCCTCACCTTGCAAGGAGCGCAAGCTGGCCTGAGCTGGGAGACCGTGCTCCGAAAACGTGCGCACTACCGGGAGGCGTTTCATCACTTCAACCCGGCGCGCGTCGCCCGGTATGCCGCCAGGGATGTGAACCGGTTGCTCCGGGATCCGGGCATCATCCGCAACCGCATGAAGATCGCCGCGGCCATCCGGAACGCCCGTAAGTTCCTGGAGATCCAGCAGGAGTTTGGCTCCTTTGACCGGTACGTCTGGCGGTTCGTGGGGGGTCGCCCGATCAAGCGCCGGCGGAGATCCGGCGGATCATTGCCCGCACGCACCAAGGAATCCGAGGCGCTCAGCGGCGACCTGCGAACGCGCGGCTTTACGTTCGTGGGGCCGACGATCTGCTACGCGTTCATGCAGGCGGCCGGCCTGGCAAACGATCACACGTCGGACTGTTTCAGGCGCAATCGCGTCTAGGAGAGGAGACCATGCTCACCGATACCCGGCTGGCATTCGTCGGCGCCGGCGTCATGTGCGAGGCGATGATCAAAGGTCTGCTGGCCCACGAGTTGGTCAGTCCGGACGCCATCACCGCAAGCCATCCGCGTTCATCCCGGTTGGATGCGCTCGCGTCGCAGTTTGGGATCCGCACCACAACCGGCAACCGCGCGGCCGCGGACGGTGCGGGCATCGTGGTCCTGTCCGTCAAACCTCAGGTGCTTCCCGCCGTGCTGCCAGAACTGCGCGGGGCCATTCCGCGCGGGGCCTTCATCCTCTCGATTGTGGCGGGGGCCCGCATCCAGACCATCGCCGATGGGCTCGACCACCGCGCGGTGGTCCGCTGCATGCCAAACACCCCTGCGCAGGTCGGGGAGGGCGTCACGGTCTGGACCGCGACGCCCGAGGTGAAACCTCCGCAGCGCGAGCAGGCGCGGGCGATCCTGGGAGCTCTCGGCAAGGAGCTGCTGGTCGAGGAGGAAAGGTTCCTCGACATGGCCACCGCGGTGAGCGGAACGGGTCCCACTTATGTGTTTCTGCTGATGGAGGCGCTCATCGACGCCGCCGTTCATCTGGGCTTTTCCCGCGCCGACGCCCGGGCGCTGGTCGTCCAGACCATCCGCGGCTCCGCCATCTTCGCGCAGCAATCCAGTGCGCACCCGGCGGAACTTCGCAACATGGTGACCTCGCCCGGCGGAACCAGCGCCGCCGCGATCTATCAACTGGAGAAGGGGGGTCTCAGGACGGTGCTCTCCAAGGCGGTCTGGGCGGCGTATCAGCGATCGGTCGCCCTGGGGCAACTGGGCCGCAAGGGTGTCTCCGCCACATCGCCTGAGGAAAACTCTCTGGAGGAGGACACCCCGACCGGCTGAACTATACTCTTCGGGAACAGACCGCATGAGACCCCAACATCGAGCATCCGGTTCGGACCGCAGCGGGGCGGCCCTGGGGGGCGTGCTGCTCTTCCTGATCATTGCCGCGGTGCTCGGGACCATCGTGGCACGCCAGAGGTGGTGGTTCCCACCGCTCGCCTCCGCCCACGGTGCGGAGATCGACCGTCTCTTCATCATCACGTTTGGTATCATCAGCGTTGCCTTCGTCCTGGTGCATGGCGCGCTGGCCCTGCTCGTGTGGCTCTACCGTGAAAGAGGGGAGGGGCGAGCGAGCTACTGGCATGAGCACCGCCTGCTGGAAGCGGCCTACACGATCGTCCCGGCCGTCGTGATGGCCGGCCTCACCCTGACCGCCGCCGGCCTGTGGTCGCGGATGTATAGCGCTCCACCGCCGGATGCGCTGGTCGTGGAGGTCCGCGCGGAGCAGTTCGGCTGGAAGGCGCGGTATCCCGGGCCCGACGGCACGTTCGGCAGGATTGACCCGAAGCAGTTTCACCCCACTCAAAACCGGATGGCGCTGGATCGTGCGGACCCGGCGGGCAGCGATGATCTCGTCGTCGATATCAGCACCGGGGAGCTGCACCTGGTCGTGAACCGGCCCGCCGAGATCCGGCTGCGCTCCAAGGATGTCCTGCACTCGTTCTTCGTCCCCGCGTTTCGCGTGAAGCAGGACGCCGTCCCCGGCATCACCCTCAGCACCTGGTTTACCCCGACCAGGACCGGGTCCTATGAGATCGCCTGCGCGGAACTCTGCGGCGTGGGGCATTATGTCATGCGCGGGAAGATCGTGGTCCAGACACAGCAGGAATTTGATGCCTGGCTGGCGGCCCAGGCCAGGCCTGACTACTAGAGGAGGGTGTCGATGGGCGCGGTGACGGCTCATGCCGAGGCTCATGCCGGTCACGAGCTGAGCTTCTGGCGGAAGTACATTTTCAGCACCGACCACAAGATCATCGGCATCCAGTACGCGTTCACCTCGATGTTCATGGCGGTGATCGGGGGACTGCTCGCCATGTTCATCCGCCTGCAGCTGGGATGGCCGGGACGTACCTGGCCGATCCTGGGCAGCCTGTTCCCGGGCGGGATGCCGGGTGGTGAGATGACGCCCGCCTTCTACCTCGCCTCGGTCACGATGCACGGCACGATCATGGTCTTCTTTGTCCTGACTACCCTGCTCACCGGCGGCTTCGGGAACTTCCTGATCCCGCTGCAGATCGGCGCCAGGGACATGGCCTTCCCGTTCCTGAACATGCTCTCCTACTGGCTCTACCCGCCGGCGATCATCGTCCTGCTGGCGTCCTTCTTCGTCTCCGGCGGCGCCGCGGGCGGGGGGTGGACCGCCTATGCTCCCCTGAGCGCCCTGCCGCAGGCGGCGCCCGGCTCCGGGCTCGGCCAGACGCTGTGGTTGGTGAGCCTGGCTCTGCTGATCGTGGCGTTCCTCTTCGGATCGTTGAACTACATCACGACGGTGTTCCATCTGCGGGCCCGCGGCATGTCGATGCTGCGGCTCCCGCTGACGATCTGGGGCCTGTTCGTCACCGCGATTCTCTCGCTGCTGGCGTTCCCGGTGCTGCTGGCCGCGGCGATCATGCTGCTCTTCGACAGGCTCGGCGGGACCAGTTTCTTCGTCCCCGCCGGGCTGATCGTGGGCAGCGTCCCGGTGGATCACGCGGGGGGCAACCCGCTGCTCTGGCAGCACCTCTTCTGGTTCCTCGGTCACCCCGAGGTCTACGTCCTGATCCTGCCGCCGATGGGGATGATCTCGGACATCCTGGCCGCCAACGCCCGCAAGCCGATCTTCGGCTACCGGTTCATGGTGGCCTCGATCGTGTCGATTGCCGGCCTCTCCTTCCTCGTCTGGGGGCACCACATGTACACGAGCGGCATGCACCCGCTGCTCGGCACCGCCTTCATGACCACCACGCTCATCATCGCCGTCCCCTCCGCCATCAAGACCTTCAACTGGCTGGCGACGCTGTGGCGCGCCAGGATCCGGTTCACGAGCGCGATGCTGTTCGCCCTGGGATTCATCTCGTTCTTCGTCACGGGGGGGCTCACCGGCATCGTCCTGGGGCAGCCGCCGGTGGACGTCTACTTTCAGGACACGTTCTTCGTCGTGGCGCATCTCCACTTCGTGATGGCCAGCGCCGCCCTCTTCGCCTCCTTTGCCGGGACGTATTTCTGGTTTCCGAAGATGTTCGGGCGGATGATGAGCGAGCGGCTGGGAAAGTGGCACTTCTGGTTCTCGTTCGTGGGCATCTATGCGACTTTCTTCCCGATGCACTATGTCGGGATCATGGGCATGATGCGCCGCATCTACTCACCCGCGCTCTACGCGCACCTGCAGGGGGTGCAACCGCTGAACGTCTTCATCTCCATCGCCGCGCTGGGCCTGTTCGCCGCCCAGTTCATCTTCCTGTTCAACTTCTTCTGGTCCCTCTTCCGCGGACCGAAGGCCGAGCGGGACCCCTGGCGGGCCACCACCCTGGAGTGGCAGGCGGACTCGCCTCCCCCGCACGGCAACTGGGGCGAGCATCTGCCGGTGGTGTACCGTTGGGCCTACGAGTACAGCGCCCCCGATGCGGCGGAGGACTTCGTACCACAGACCGTTCCATCCGGCGAGCCTGTTCCCGCCGGCGACGGGCGGGGCCACGCCGGGCGCGGCGGCGAGACGCCGGGTGGAACTCATGGCAGCGCCCACGGAGGCGGGTAACCGAGGGACGATGGCCAGCCGCACCCTGGGTAAACTCTCGCGCGAGACCCTCCCCGCCGCGGACGGCGACGGCCGGCGGCCCCCTGTCCCTGGAGACGGCGGCGGTCACGAGCCAGGCAGTGAGGGGATCTCCCCGGTCGCCACCGCTCGTACGGGGCTGTGGATCTTTCTCGTCGCCGTCACCATGCTGTTCATCGCGTTCACGGCCTCCTATCTCTCGCGGCGCACCGCGCCGGACTGGGGAGCCCAGATACCTCTCCCGCCCATCCTCTGGCTGAATACGATCCTCCTGCTGGTGGGCAGCGGCGTGCTGGAGCGGGCGCGACGGCGCTGGAGGCTCGGCGATGTGAGGACGCTGCGGCGGGGCCTGCTGGTGGCGGCGGGTCTGGGTGGAGTGTTCCTAGCAGGGCAGCTCGCCGCCTGGCGGCAGCTGGCTCTGGCGGGCGTCTTCATGCGGAGCAACCCGCACAGCGCCTTCTTCTACCTCCTCACCGCTGTGCACGCGCTGCACCTGCTGGGGGGGCTGGGCGCATTTGGCTACGCACTCAGTCGTGTCGCGGGCCTTCCTGTCGCGGCAGGTCCTGCCGTCACCGGGGGCCCGGTGAGTGTGACGGCAGCGGTCGAGGGAGTCGGGCTCTACTGGCACTTCCTCGCCGCGCTCTGGCTCTACGTGTTCATCCTCCTCTTCTTCTTATAGGATCGCGAGGGTCGGACGATGGGCGCAGCGGGCGAGCAGGAACGGGTCACGGCTTCGGCGTGGGGCGGAGGGGAGTCTCCCTTTGCCGTCCCCTGGACGAAACTGATGATGTGGCTCTTCCTGATCTCCGACGCCCTCACCTTTGCGGCCTTACTGTCGGGGTACGGCGCCATGCGCCTGACCGCTGGCGCGTGGCCCCGTCAGTCCGAGCATTTCGACATCGGCCTCGTCGGGGCGATGACCTTCGTCCTCATCTGCAGCAGCGCGACGATGGCTGTGGCGGTGGGGGGCGCCCGCCGGGGCGATCGGCGCCTCGTGGTCCGGTTCCTGGCCCTGACGATCCTCGGGGGCCTGACCTTCCTCGGCATGCAGGCGTACGAGTGGACGCACTTCATCCGGGAAGGGGCGCGTCTCATCGGGTTCGTCTCGCACGAGCCGGCGCTGACTGCCATCCCGCCGATGTTCAGCGCCACCTTCTTCGTCATCACCGGGTTTCACGGCGGGCACGTGACGAGCGGGGTGATCTACTTGTTGATCATGGCGATCCGGGCGGCGCGGGGGCTGTACTCCGGGGAATCCATCGAGGTCCTGGGACTGTACTGGCACTTCGTCGACCTGGTCTGGGTCTTCATCTTTACGCTGCTGTACCTGATCTGACGAGCACCGCGGGAGGGCGATGGTGGCGGATCACCACGAGAGCGGACAGGGCGGGGCCTGGTATCGGACCTATGTGGTGACGTGGGTGTGGCTGCTGGTCATCACCGGATTGGAAATCTCTGTCGTCTTCGTCGGCCTGGCCAAGACCCTGGTCGTCACGCTGCTCCTCATCCTTTCACTGATGAAGGCGGCCCTCATCGCCGCCTACTTCATGCACCTGCGCTACGAGCGATTGAATCTGGTGTACGTGGTCATCACCCCGCTCATCCTGGCGGTGATCCTCTTCATGGGCGTTGCCCCCGACGCCCTCAACGCCTTCCGCCTGCGGCGGTAGCGGGCGCGGGGGCCGCGTGACCCTCCACGGCACTGCCGGCATCCTGCGGGGGAAGAGACCGCGTTCGCCCCTTGCCGGTACCGTGCTGATCACCGTCGCCGTCTACGGGGTCCTCGGGTATGCCCTGTCCGCCGAGCCGCCCGCTCGCCTGCACCCCGTCGTCGGGCAAGCCCTGTCGGCCACTCCGCTGGTGATCGCGGTGGTCAACGCCGTGGCATTGGTGTGCCTGATCGCGGGCTGGCGTGCCATTCGCGCGGGCAGGATCGGAAGGCATCGGAGGCTCATGCTGGCCTCCGCGACATGCATCGCTCTGTTCCTGATCCTCTATGTCACGCGAGTGGCGCTGGGAGGCGTGAAGGCGTTCCCCGGACCGCCGGAGGTCCGCGCCTATGTCTACCTGCCCCTTCTCACGGTGCACATCATCCTGTCCATCCTGTCCGTTCCGGCGGTGGTGCATAACCTGCTCATTGGGCTGACGGACGAGATCCGGGAGATTCCACAGACGCCACACGCCCGGGTGGGGCGCGTGGCGGTCGCGCTGTGGTCCGTGAGCCTCACGCTGGGGATCTTCGTCTACTTGATGCTGAACGTCTTCTACTGACTTCCCCGGATTGACTTCCCCGAACGCGCGTGAGCGGCGATTACAGCAGCCCTTCGTCGCTGAGCCGGGCGACCATCGCCGCCCTGCTACTCACCCCCAACCTGGTGAAGACGCGCCGGACGTGGGTGAGGACCGTCCACCCACTGATGCCCAGCGTGCTCCCGATGGCCTTCGTGGGCAGTCCCTTGGCGACGAGGCGCGCGATCTCCAGCTCGCGCGGCGTCAGCGACAATGACCGCGTCCGCTGCCGCAGCCGCGAGAGGCGGTAGGTGGTCCCCTCTAAGTCCACCTCGGCGAGCACCTCTTGCAGCAGTCCCCCGGGATGGGCGAACAGTCGCGAGGGATTGTCCCCGCGGCTCATCTGGGCCAGTTCCCGGAGCATGGTCTCCCGCATGGATGGCGTCCGTACCGGCATCGTCTTCATCGGTCGGCAGCCGCGCCGACGTCCTGCGCCCTGAACGCCTGCGCGAACGCGTGCGCGGCTTCTCCCTCCTTTCCAGCATTCAGGTAGACGAAGCCGAGCTCCCGAAGGGCTTCGCCTGCCTCTTTGAACATCTCCAGCCGCCTGAAAGCCTCCGCCGCCTCCCGGTAGTGTGAGGCCGATTCATCCAGGAACGTTCGACCGCGGGCGACCCCTCCCAACACCAGGTGTGCGCGCGCGGTCTCTGCCGGGTCCTGGACGCGCGTCGCCAGCCGCAGCGCGGCCTCCGCATGCCGGCCCGCCTCGCTCACCCGGTCTTGCGCCAGGGCGGCGCGCCCGAGTTCGGTCAGTGTCTGTGCCTGCCCCGCGTCGTCGGCCATGCGTTCGGCGATCGCCAGGCTCTGGCGCAGCAGCGGTTCCGCGTCCGCCGCATCCCCTCGATCCAGCATGAGGATCCCCAGGCTGCGCTTGACCGATCCGAGCAACTGCAGATTCTCCTGCACCTGTAGGAGCTCTGCCGCCTGATGCAGCCGGCGGGCCGCCTCGTCGAACGACCGCTGTTGGATGTAGGCGACCCCGCTGTTGAGGTGGAGGAGCGCCAGCCCCGTGGAGTCGGCCGCGGCTTCGAGCGCGGGCCGGGCCTCCTCATAACAGACCAGCGCCTGCATGGGGAGGGCCAGGCTGGTGTAGGCCCGGCCGAGGTTGCCGAGGATGGTCGCCTCCAGCCCCCGGTCGGGCGGCTGCGCCTGTCGGATGGCGGTCAGGCCGCGCGTGAGATGGGAGAGGGCCTGAGAGAAGGCGCGCTGGCGGATGGCCAGCAGGCCGCGCGCGTTGGCCACCAGCGCCTGAAACCGGGGATCGAGCTGATCCCCGCTCGTTTCGGCCTGCTGGAGGTGTGATTCCGCCAGGTCGAACTGGCGAAGCCCGAGCAGCACCTGCCCCAGCCCCAGATGCGCCTGCGCGCGCAGGCCATCATCCCCCGTGCGCTCCGCGATGGCGAGGGCGGATTCGTACTGCTCGAGGGCGGGGGTAAACTGGTGCTGCCGCAGCAGGACGTCGCCGTGGCGCAGGCGAGCCTCGGCCTCGGCAGGGCTTTCGTTCTGATCCTCCAAAAGGGTGGTGAGCGGAACCGCGAGACGCTCAGCGAGGAGCCGGAGCGTCGCCAGGGAGGGCCGGACCCTGTCGTGCTCCAGCATGCTGATGAAACTGACGGAGCGGTCCGGTCCGGCCAGGGCGCGTTGGGTCAGCCCTCTGGCCTTGCGCAGAGTCCGTACCTGTGCTCCAAGCGTCACGGTCCACCCCCATGTCGCTATGAGCCGGGTGGACTCGGGCTAGGTTGTCTCGGTGCTCAGTTCACCTGCCCACCGGCCCGAAGAAGTCGGCGTCCGGGTGGCCAGCGAACGCCGCAGGTACGGCGTACACCGCCGGAACTACCGCTCCCAGGCAGATGGTCAGGAGAAGTGCGAGAAGGATCCTTCTCACCGGTTTTCCCTCCCTAAGGGGTGTTGTATCTGTGTATATTGACGAATCGCCTGATTTTTAGACTTTTTCAGGCGACCCGCTCAGGGAGGAGGGAAGAGGATCCCGCCCTGGTCTACCCGGTGTGGGGCGTCTTCGACGGTGCTAGTGAAGTTCCTGCTCGGTTTGGGGAGAAATTACAGTAATAGTGAAGTTACTCTCGACGAGGTACTGAAGAGGTACTGTAGTCTCGCTAATCCCCGTGGGCGATCCGCAGCCTGGGGGAAAGGCGGAGCATCAGCTGGATGCGTTCGACCTCCCCAAGCCAGTCTGCGACGACGTCCGCCAGATGGTCGGGACCCGGCGGGACGATGCCCGTCGGGCATGCCGCCCCCAGCCGCTCGTGCGCCATCCTGCGATACGTGGAGAGCGTGCGCTCGCCGTAGCGTCCGCACTCCTGGAAATCCTCACTCAGGAAGATAACGACCGGAACCCGGCGTCCCGCGTTGAGCGCGAGGGCGTCTTGCAGGGCGGACTGGTCGTCGCGGTCGACGAGGCGGAGGCCGATCTTCCCTGTGGTTTCCGCCAGCCGCTGCAGGACCGGACACTGAAGCACGCAATCGCCGCACCAGGTCCCGGCCAGGCAGAGGAGGTACATTTGACGCTCGAATCCCTTGAGTAGAGCCTGCTGGGCCTCCCCCAGCCTCACCCGCTCATAGACCGCCTGCCACCGCTCCCGGTGCGCAGGGGTGCCGAACCGGTCGAGGAACGCCTGATAGGGTAACGCCTGATCGTACAGCGTCTTCCAGTCCATGTTCATGCGCTCTTGGGTATAATAGGGACACGATGACCGAGGTCGGGCGAGTGCTCATCGACCTTCAGCGGACGAGGGGGACGGATGGCACCGTTGCCCTCGGCCTGACCATCAAAGACGAGGTCCCAGTCTTTGCCGTCCTGCTGGTGCGCGGCAACCAGGTGGTTGATGTGCTGGCCACCGGCCCGACACCAGAGGAGGCCTGTCGGGCGGCGCTCGAGGATTTCGCCGCCGCCGCGCTGCGCTAGAGCCCGGTGCGTCTGACCGAGCACGAAGTCCGCCGCCGCCTGCAATCGACCCTCGCGGCGGTGGCCCCCGAGATCAGCCTGGACGCCGGCGCCATCAGGTGGGTGGATTCTCCCTATCCCGGTTTCGCGTACGGTCTCCGACTGGGGCAGGCGAACGCCCTCCTTTTCATGCCGGTCGTGGACATCGAGGACGAGGAATGGGAGCAACGGCTGCGCCTGCGCCTCCAGGAGGCCCGGCGCTACATGGAACAGTTCCCTCTCGCTCGCGTCGGGCGCTAGTGTAGCATAGAGTTCCCAGGATAATCTCGCCAGTGGCCGCTCACGTGATCGACCTCAACGCCGACGCCGGGGAGAGCTTCGGCGCCTATCGCATCGGAACCGACGAGGAGCTCATCCCCCTGGTCACCTCGGTGAACGTGGCGTGCGGGTTCCACGGCGGAGACCCGCGGGTGATGCGCCGTACCGTGCGGCTGGCCGCCGCGGCGGGCGTGGCTGTGGGAGCCCATCCCGGGTATCCCGACCTCCAGGGGTTCGGCCGCCGCCCGATGGCGATGCCGCCCGATGAATTGGTGCAGGTCCTGCTCTACCAGATCGGGGCGCTGACGGGGATTGCCGCCGCGGAGGCCGTGGCTCTGCAGCACGTGAAGCCCCACGGGGCGCTCTACAATACGGCCGCGACCGACGCGCAGGTCGGAGAGGCGGTCAGCGAGGCGGTGGGGTCCGCGGGCCTCCCGCTGATTGCCCTCAGCGGGTCGCGCTGGGCGGAACAGGCGCGGCAGGCCGGGCTCCGTGTGGCGGAGGAGGCGTACATCGACCGCGGCTACCAGGCCGATGGAACCCTCGTGCCGCGCGGTCACCCCGGCGCCCTGATCACGGACCCGCATCTCGCGGCGGGTCGCGCGGTGGCGCTGGTGACGAAAGGGATGCTGGTAGCGGTCTCCGGGGAGCGGGTGGCGGTGCGTGCGGATACGCTCTGCATCCACAGCGACACCCCCGGGGCCGCAACGATCGCCGCGGCAGTGCGTCAGGCGCTCACGGGTGCCGGCGTCCGCATCGCTCCCCTGCGCGACTGGCTTTTCATAGTGTGAGGAGGGGTAGAGGGCTGAGGGGTCCCCGTGTCGTTCCGGGGAGAGCCATCTACCCCTCCTCACGCTATAATAAGAAGGCTTTTCGCCAGACGACGATTCGCCTCAGGTTCCCATGATCAGTCGACGTCTTCGAACCTACATCATCAGGCACCGGCGCGAGTACCTGCAGGGGATCGCGCTCAGCGTGGTCGCCACCGGTCTCGCCGTCACCGCCCCCTGGGTGCTGCGGCTCGCGATCGACGGCATCCGGGCGGGCATCGCGCTGCGCGCGTTGCTCTGGCTGGCGGGCGTGTACGTGGGGTTGGCGGTATTCCGGGCGGCCATCAACTTCTTCTGGCGGGTGAAGATCATCGGCGCCTCGCGCCTGATCGAGTACGAGATCCGGAACGACTACTTCGCGCACCTCCAGCGGCTCCACCTGGGATTCTTCCAGCACACCAGGACGGGCGACCTGATGGCGCGGGCGATCAACGACCTGAACGCGGTGCAGCGCCTGGCGGGTGCAGGGATGATGCACACCTCCAACACCCTGATCATGTTTTCGGCCACGGCGGTCCTGATGTTCAGCCTGGACGTGCGGCTCGCCCTCTACGCGCTCATCATCCTGCCGCTGGTGACCGTCATGTTCTTCATCCTGGGGCGGAAGATCCATCAGCGGTTTGAGGAGGTGCAGGAGCAGTTCAGCACGATCTCCGCCAGGGCGCAGGAGAACTTCTCCGGGATTCGAGTAGTCAAGGCGTTTGCGCAGGAACCCTTCGAGATTGCCGAATTCGCGCGGATCAACCGGGAGTTCATCAGGCGCAATATCCGGCTGATCACGGTGTCCGGGGCGCTGTGGCCCTCGATGACCCTGATCCTGGGCATCGCCTCGGCGGTCCTCCTCTGGCAGGGTGGCATCGCGGTGGTTCAGGGCCGCATCACGCTGGGGACGTTTGTCCAGTTCTTCGCCTACCTGGGGCAGCTCTCGTGGCCGATGATCGCGCTCGGGTGGGTGACGAACATGATCCAGCAGGGGCTGGCGTCGATGGGGCGGCTGGACGAGATCTTCAATGCTCACCCGGCGATCGCCGACCATCCGGATCCCCGGCCGATCGGTTCTGTGCTGGGGCACGTCGAATTTCGCGACGTCTCCTTCGCGTATAATGGGCAGTCGGTGCTGCGCGACGTCAATCTGACGATTCCGGCGGGCAGCACCCTGGCGGTCGTGGGGCCGACGGGCTGCGGGAAGAGCACGCTGGTCAGCCTGATCCCACGCCTCGT
>JANONS010000058.1:0-1557 GCA_031420915.1 Armatimonadota bacterium | reverse complement strand
CCAGCGTGACCGCCCGCAACTGGCGGAAGTTCATCTCCCGGTAGATGAAAGTGCCGATGATGAAGGCCGCCAGGACCGCGAGCCCGGCCGCCTCCGTGGCCGTGACGATCCCGCCGAACATTCCGCCGAGGATGATCACCGGCAAAAGCAGCGTCCAACCTGCCTCCCTGAAGGTGGCCATCAGGCGGCGGGTCGAGAACGCCTGGTCGACGGGGAAGCCATACTTGTGCGCCTTGTAGTACACGACGGCCATCATCAGGAGCCCCCCGATCAGCCCCGGCGCAAAGCCGGTCAGGAAGAGCCGCGTCACCGAGGTCTCGGCCATCACCGCGTAGAGGATCATCGGGATGCTGGGTGGGATGATGATGGCGAGCGACGCGGTCACCGAGGTGAGGGCGGCCGTGAATTGGGGCGTGTATCCCTTCTTCACCATCGCCGGGATGATGATGCTGCCGAGCGCCGCCACGTCGGCGACCGCCGAGCCCGAGATCTCCGCGAAGAACATCGAGTCGACGACGTTGACCATGGCCAGGCCCCCGCGGATGTGCCCGACCAGTGCCGAGGCCAGGTTGATGATGCGAAGTGAGATCCCCGAGGAGTTCATCATCGCGCCGGCCAGGATGAACAGGGGAATGGCCAGCAGCGGGAACTTGGCCGCCCCCGAGAAGAGATGCAGCGGAATGACGGCGGGCGGCGTGCCGCCGCCGACCAGCAGCGCCACCAAGGTCGCGCCGATCAAGGCGAACCCGATCGGCACGCTGATCGCGGAGAGCAAGATGATGAGGCCGATGACGACCGCGCTCATGATCGCACGGGACGCAGGAGGCCGATCAGGCGCCAGATCGTGATGAGGAACATCAGGCCGCCGCTGATGGGGATGGCGCTGTAGATCCACGACAGCTGCACCTGGGGGATCGAGACGGCCGTGTCGAATGTGGCGGCCCGCACCAGTGTCCAGCCATAGTAGAAGAGCGCCCCCTGGATCACCAGGACGATGGCCTCGGCCGCGATCCTCATGACCCGCTGCAGCGCTGCCGGCACATACTCCAGCAATGTTTCAAACCCGATGTGGGCGCCGCGGTGCGAGGCCAGCACCGATCCGTAGAAGGTGAGCCAGACGAGGAGGAACTCCGCAAACTCATCGTACCAGGGCAGCGCCCGCTGGATCACATACCGGTAGAACACACCGGTCAGGACGATGATGGCCATCCCGACCATGAGGATGGTGCAGTAGACTTCCAGGGCGACGATCAGGCGATCAACGGCCCGCGCAGGCCCCCACGCCGGGGGCGAGGGGTGCGCCCCCCGCCCCACCTCTGACTGTGGGCCTGCCATGAATCAGCGCAGCGACTGGATCAATCTGATGAGCGCGGCGCCGCCGGGCACCTCTTTCGAGAACTCCTCGTAGATAGCCCTGGAGGCGTCGATCCATGGTCTCTTGTCGACGGTGTTCACGCGGAGGCGCGGGTTGGCCCTCTGCATGTCGTCGATGAGCGAGCCGTCCAGGCGCTCGCCGTTGGCGCGCGCGAACGCCTCCACCTCTTCAGCGATCCGGCG
>JANONS010000057.1:0-3506 GCA_031420915.1 Armatimonadota bacterium | reverse complement strand
GAGACGCTCTGGGCCCGGAAGGACCAGTACGACCGGGTGTGCCTGTGGACGGTGAGCTGGGATCATGAGCCGACCTTCCGCGCCTACTACCTGCGAGACTTTCCCCGACCCGTCACCATCGATACAGAGGATCCCGCCTGCGGCAGACCAGGCGCCCTGGTGGCTGCCTGGGCCGGGCCGCTTCCCAGAGGCGCGGTCGTGGAGCGCGAGGTGCGGGATCCTTCGGGGGCGGCGCTCTTCATCATCTATGGGATTCCGCGCTATGGGATTCCGCGATGATCTCCGAGCGCAGAGCGTCTAACCGCGATCTGCTCCACCGCCCGCTCTTCTGGGCCGCGGTCGTGGGCGTCCTGGCCTTCGCGGTCTATCACGCATCCAGTCCTGAGCGCACCCCGTACGACCACTACGTCCGCCTGGCGGATGCCTTCCTTCACGGACGAGTCGACCTGGTGAATCCCCCTTACCACCTAGAGGTCGCGGCGTTCGGAGGCCGGTATTACGTCCTCAACCCGCCCTTCCCGGCGATCCTGCTCCTCCCGTTCGTGGCGGTGCGTGGCCTCGCGGCCAACCAGTCGCTGGCGAGCCAGTTGGTCGGGGCGCTTCTGGCGGCGCTGACCGTGCTTGTGGCTGCGCGTATCCTGCCGCGGCGGGCGGACTACCTCTGGCTGGGCGCGCTCGGCGCCTTTGGCACGATCCTCTGGCACCTGAGCGCGGTCGGCAGCACCTGGTACTTTGCGCACACCGTGGTGGCCGCCGCGCTCACCTTGGGCGTCCTCGAGACGCTGGGGCGCCGCCGTCCCATCCTGATCGGGATCGCTGTGGGGGTCGCCTACCTGAGCCGCCTCCCCAACATCCTCACGCTGCCGTACTTCGTCCTCGCGACGTCCCCGGTGTGGGCTCCCGCGGGGTGGCGAGCCTGGCGGCGCATCGACCTCGGCTACCTCATTCGCCTCGCGGCGCCGATCGCGGCCGCCCTGTTGATCAACATGCTCGACAACTGGGCCAGGTTCGGAACGATCGCGGATGTTGCGGAGCTGTTCCGTCCCGGGATCGAGAACGAACCCTGGTTTCAGCGCGGTCTCCTCCACCAGTCCTACATCCTCCGCCACCTGGATATCCTCTTCACGGCGCTCCCCGTCCTCGTCCACCGCCCGCCGTACCTCCTGGTGCCCATGTCGGGGCTGGCCATCTGGATCACGACCCCGGCGTTTCTGTACGCGCTCCGGGCCCCGCTGCGGCTGGAGACCGTAGCGGCCTGGCTGGCCATCGGCATCGTGGCCCTGCTGAATTTCCTGTGGGGTGGCACCGGGTGGTCGCAGTTCGGCTACCGGTTCATCTCCGACCTCTACCCCTTGTTATTCCTACTCACCGTCCGCGGCATGCGCGAGGGCGTCTCCTGGCCCGCCAGGGGACTCATTCTCGCCAGCGTCCTGGTGAACACCTGGGGCGTGCTGTGGATACGATGGGGGTGGGTGGTGTGATGAGGTGACAATCCTGGTGAGATCGCGAAGCATGGACGCCCCGTCGCGGATCAGACGCACGCTGCTGTGGGGCACGTGGGACCACTCGACGAGCACTTCGGTGCTCGCATACCCCTCACGGGCGGCCAGGCTCAGGATTTCCACATCAAAGGCGAATCCATCGATCACACCGCGCGGAAAGAGCCGCCGGGCCACAGGGCCGCGAAACAGTTTGAACCCGCACTGCGTGTCCCAGATCCCCCGCAGGACGGTGGCCTGCACCAGCAGATTGAAGATCCAGCCAAACACCTCGCGGGATCCGGGGGGACGCACAGTCGCACGCGATGGATCGAGCCGGCGGGAGCCGATCACGATGTCGCTGCCGCGGTTGATGGCCGCCGCGAGCTTCTCCACCTGCTGGATGGGAATGGCCGCATCGGCATCGGTGATCACCACCAGGTCGCCGCTCGTGGCCAGGACCCCCCTGCGGACCGCGTGGCCCTTCCCCCGGTGCTCGCCGCCCCCGAGCAGGGTGATCGGACACCCGTCGCGGATCAGCCCTGTCACGATCCGGCGCGTCCCATCGCCACTTCCATCGTCAGCGACGATCACCTCGAAGGACGGATACCGCGCCGGGAGGTAGGCCAGGATGGCCCGAACCGTCTCCGCGATTCTCCGCTCTTCATTGAAGGTGGGCACGACCACGGAAAGATTCACGCGCATCGCGCTGTCACTCTGCCCATTTCACCTCGACCCGAGTCCATGTATCCTGTATCGGTGAGACGCGGCCTGCGCGAACCCGCTCTGGTCTTCGCCGCGGTCCTGGTCATCTACCTTGTAATCACGCCGCAGACCAGCCGCCAGTACCGCCACTTCGTCTACATGGCCGACGCCTTCCTGGATGGCCGCACGGACCTGCGGGGCGTCCCCGAGTACTACCATGACGTGATCCACCTCGACGGAAGGGTGTACGCGCCGTTCCCCCCCGTCCCGGCGCTCGTGCTCCTCCCGGTGGTCGCCTTCCGCGGCACATCCACCGACCAGGGGCGCGTCGGCCAGGTCCTGGCCGCCCTGGCCGTCAGTCTCTTCGTCGCCGGGTTGCGCCGGCTCGGCTCTTCCCGCCCCACCCGCCTCTTCTGCGGCGCCTCCCTGGCGTTCGGCAGCGTGCTCTGGCCGGCGACGGCGATCGGCACCACCTGGTTCTTCGCGCAGATCGTGGTCGTGTTGCTCGGGGCGGTGCTCATCTGGGAACTCGCGGGGGCGGCGCGGCCGCTGGTGCTCGGGGGCGCGCTGGCCGCCGCCTGGCTCACGCGGCTCAGCGTCCTCCCCCTGGCGCCGGTGCTGGCGCTCCTCGTGTGGACCCGCCACCGCCGCCTTCCCGCGGTGCTGGGCTTTCTGGCGGTGAACGCGGCGGGCGCCCTGATCTATCTGGCCTACAACCTGCTGCGCTTCGGGGACCCGCTCCAGACGGGCTACCGGTTGATGTCGATGGGAGCCCCCAACGCCGAGGCGGTGGCGCGCTGGGGCTTTTTCAACGCCCGCTACATTCCAGAGCACCTGTACGCGCTATTCGTCCGCGCCCCCGACCTGCTCGCCACGTTCCCGTATCTCCGCCCCTCGCCGTGGGGCATGGCGCTCGTCTTCACCAGCCCGGTGATCCTTCGCCTGCTCTTCGCCGCGGATCGCGTGACGTGGTCCCCGTGGGGCGGCCTGATCCTGGCGACCGCGGTGCCGATGCTCGCGTTCTTCTCCGTGGGATGGGTGCAGTTCGGCTACCGGTACAGTCTGGATTGGTGGGTGTTCCTCCTGGTACTCCTCGCGTACGCCCTGGGGACCCGTCCGCGCCCGCTGGACTATGCGCTGCTGACGATCGGCGTCGCCATGAACGCGCTGGGCGTGTACTGGGTGCGGGCGCTGGGCTGGTAATGGATGCGGCCGGGTCTATGAGGGCGCGCGGGCGGGCATGGGGTGGACGATGGTCCACAGAGAGGCAGCCGCGACGCATGTGACGGGCGGGGCCCGAGATGCGGGGAGGGGCGCTCCCGC
>JANONS010000056.1:0-1592 GCA_031420915.1 Armatimonadota bacterium | reverse complement strand
AGCGTGACCACGCGCACGGGCATCACCTCAAGGAGAAGTATTCACCTCCTGCCGAAGTCTTCCCCCCGATCGCCAGTAGGCGGTGTCGTCTACTTGCATTCCATATATGTAGCATCGACCATAGGTCGATGGCTCGGATGTCGTTGCGGCGGAAGCGAACAGGCGAGGAGGGAGTCGAGTGAAACGGATCGTCTTGATAACCACAGGCGGCACCATCTCGACGCGGGATGTGGATGGGAGCGGAGCACGGCCCTTCCTGCGGCCTGACGATCTCCTGCGCGAGATTCCCGGGCTCGCGGCGGTCGCTGTGGTGGAACCGGAGGAGTTCGACTTCATTCCCGGCGCTTCCATGACCCTACAAAGGATGGTGGACCTCAGCCGGCGGGTGACAGAGGCTCTGGCCCGGCCGGACGTGGACGGTATGGTCATCACCCACGGGACTGACACGCTGGAGGAGACCGCCTACCTGCTCCACCTCACCGTCTCCTCAGAGAAGCCCGTCGTCTTCACGGGCGCGATGCGCAACGCTTCGCAGATCGGGTTTGATGGCTACCGCAACCTTTATGATGCGATCCGCACCGCCGCCAGTGACGGTGCGCGTGGGCTGGGGCCGCTCGTGGTGCTGAACGAGGAGGTACACGCCGCCCGCTGGGTGACGAAGACGAGCGGGCAAAAGGAGGACACCTTCCGCTCGCCAGCGACCGGGCCCGTCGGCGTGGCCTACGGCGACCGCATCGCATTCTTCATGCGGCCCGGCCCCCGCCAGGTGCTGGAGCCGCGGGTGGAGCCGGAGGTGGATCTCATCCGCGTGTGGGCGGGCTGCGACGACCGGTTCGTCCGGTGCAGTCTGGCCCTCGGCGTGCGAGGTATCATCCTGGAGACGTTTGGGGGTGGACGGGTGCCGCCCGCGCTGCTTCCGGCGATCGATGAGGCGGTGAGCAGAGGCGTCGCCGTGGTGGCGACGACGCGGTGCCTCACCGGCGGGATGTGGGACATGTACGGCTACCCGGGGGCGTTCAGAGACCTCGAACGGCGCGGCGTCCTCTTCGCGCAAGATCTGCCCGGTCACAAGGCCCGCCTCGCGCTGGCGGTCGGGCTGGGCAACCAACTGCCGCGCGACCGGCTGCACGCCTTGCTGAGTGAGAGAGGCTAGCGCCCTAAGTTGGGCGGCACCCACCTAGCAGTCACCCCGCGCAGTCACCTCCGAAAAGGGAATCGGGGACCTCGGCCCTGCCGCCCGAGCGGGCCGGTCGAGGCGGTAAGCAGGGGCTCAAGCAGCGCGGAGGTTGCTGTGCGGGAGAGGGTGCTGACGGCGCCACCGGGCCCGATTCAGATCGTGCCAGGGGAGGCTGGAAGGCTCATCGTGCGCTTTCCTTACAGCCCCAAGTGTGTGGCGAAGATCAAGACCGTCGCCGGTCGATGTGGAACCTTCGCTTCGGCCTGTAGGGGCCACGAACGATCGGGATCTGCTGCCCGACTCCGGGGGTGCCATGCCCGCGGTGGCTCCGACCCCCGACGTCCTTGACCGAGTCCGCCAGGCCATCCGTGCCCGACACTACAGCTATAGAACTGAGCAGGCCTACGTGGCCTGG
>JANONS010000055.1:0-1962 GCA_031420915.1 Armatimonadota bacterium | reverse complement strand
CGCGGCCCGCTACCGGCTGCCACTCTCCCGTCTGGGCCTCCATTCCTCAGGGTGGCTCGGGTGGGCGATCGTGGGGGTGCTCGTCGGAGGCCTCATGTTCGCCCTGACGCTGCTGGCGGAGGAAGCGGCGGTCTTTCTCGTGGGGCTGGTGGAAGGGCGGGACGCGGCACTCGCGCGCGCGGCGGCGGAGCATGCGGCTGACCCGCTCAAGCGCATCCTTTTGGCCACACGGGGCCCCGCCGAAATCGCCTGGCTCGTGGCGCTTCTTGCGGTGGTCGTCCCGATCGGGGAAGAGGTGTACTTTCGGGGCGTGTTCTACGGCGGGCTGCGAAACCGGTGGGGTGTCGGGTGGGGGTTAGCCGGCAGCACACTCTTCTTCGCGACGGTCCATCAGCAGGTGGTGCACTTCCTGCCGATTGCGGTGCTGGCGGTAATCCTCGCGTTACTCTACGAGCGGACCCGGAGCCTCCTGCCCGCGATCATCGTCCACGGGGTGAACAACGTCATCGCGATCCTCGCCCACCTGTACGGCTGGAACCCGTAGGGCGCGGCGAGATCACCGGCTACTCCCGCTCCTGCGCTGGCGGCACCCCCATGATGTGGAAGCCGCTGTCGACGAAAATCGTGTTGCCGGTGACGGTCCGGGAGAGGTCGCTGGCCAGGAAGACCGCTACATCGCCCACGTCCTCCTGCG
The DNA here is from genome assembly GCA_031420915.1 of Armatimonadota bacterium. Taxonomy (GTDB): domain Bacteria; phylum Sysuimicrobiota; class Sysuimicrobiia; order Sysuimicrobiales; family Humicultoraceae; genus JANONS01. Next base: position 1,268 of record JANONS010000055.1, on the reverse strand, counting down.
TGATGTTCCGGCGCAGCGGTGAGATCTGTTCGGTGAAGTCCCGTAACTTCGAGATGCCGCGGACGGCGCTGCCGGCGAGGGTCTTCAGCGGTCCCGCGGAGATCGCGTTGACGCGGATCTGCTTCGGGCCCAGTTCCGCCGCCAGGTAGCGTACCTCCGCCTCTAGCGCCGCCTTTGCCACCGCCATGACGTTGTAGCCCGGGACCACCCGTTCAACCGCATTGTAGGTGAGGGTGAAGATGCTGCCTCCGCCGTTCGCCGCCATCAACGGTGCGGCATGGCGCGCGGCGGCGATGAGGGAGTAGGCGCTGACGTCGAGGGCGAGCGCGTACCCGGCGCGAGACATCTCGTGGAAGGGCCGGGCCAGGTCCTCTCGATCGGCGAAGGCGATACAGTGGGCGAGCGCATCGAGGCGGCCCCATCGGTCCGCTAACGCGGAGAAGCACGCCTGGAGTTGCTCGTCCGATTGGACGTCGCAGGGAAAGGTCAGAAACCGGTCGCGGCCACCGATCTCATCCAGCAATTCGTCGAGGTTTTCCTTAAGACGGTCATTCTGGTAGGTGAAGGCCAGTTCCGCGCCTTCCCGGTGGAAGGCGGCGGCGATCCCCCAGGCGATGCTGCGTTTGTTCGCGACGCCCATGATCAGGGCGCGCTTCCCCTCAAGCAGCACGGTGACCACCTTCTTTCACGGAGGTTGTCTCGGAAGTGGGCACGGAGGTTGGCTCAGCGGTGGGCGCCTGCGGGTGCGCGCAGCCGTCCCCGGACGACCAGGTAGTCCACCAGAACCGAGTGGGGGTCGAAGCCCACCACGTGCACCGCGTCCGTGACGAAGTTCGACAGGACGTTGATATCGTAGAAAATGATCCGCCCATTCCGATCATCAATCAGGTATTCGACGCCGCCGAGGTCGAATCCGGCCGCCCGGGCAATCGCCAGCACATCCCTGATCACCGCATCCGGCGGGGTGTAGCCTTCCACCCGCAGCGCGACCCTGGGCAGGTCCACGGGGCAGAGGTCGGCCGAGAACGCTGCCCGGGAGGTGGCGGACGTCTCCACCACGGCGTCGGGTTGGCAGATGTCGGCGGGGCAGAGGTTGAAGCCCGCCTCGAAGTTTGGGTAGACCTTGATCGCGTACAGGTAACGGTCGTCCAGGACCTCGACACGGACGATGTGCCCGCCCCGCGCCGGAAGGAACTCCTGCACCAGCGCGGTGTGGTCAATGCCGAGGTCGAGCGTGCCTGACTCGGTGGCCATCTGCAGCGCCTCCG
>JANONS010000054.1:0-9117 GCA_031420915.1 Armatimonadota bacterium | reverse complement strand
AGGTGCAGTTCACGGCGAGCGCCGACACGGTCGAGAAGCTCCGGCTCGCGCAGGCCCTCCTGCGCCATCAGATTCCGGACGGGGATCCGGCGGCGATCTTCGATCGGGCGCTGACGGCGCTCTTGCAGGAGCTGGCCAAGAGGAAGTTTGCCGCCACGGACCGGCCGCGCGGGGGCCGCGGGATTATCCCCGGCTCGCGGCACATTCCGGCCGAGGTCAAACGCGCGGTCTGGCTCCGCGACGGCGGGCGGTGCGCCTTCGTGGGCAGGAACGGCCGCTGCACCGAGCAGGACTTTCTGGAGTTCCATCATGTCGCGCCCTATGCCGCGGGTGGCCAGTCCACGGCAGACAACATCCAGCTCCGCTGCCGCGCGCACAATGGCTACGAGGCCGAGCTCTACTTCGGTCCGGGCCACCCGGGGCGTGTACGGGAGGCGCAGGCGTGTCCCTCGCACCCTCTCGAGCAGCAGCGCCCGCGGTCCCGGCTAGGCATCCCCGCGACAACTCGGTCCGGACCGAGTACGGAGTCGGTCACTCCCAGCGGTCCCCCACCCTCAGAGAGCGCCCCAATTACACGCTGGATCAGGCCGCGGAAGGCTGGCGATTAGCCCACCCACGCTCGGCCGGGGGGTAGTGCGCCAGTCAAATTGACCCACTACCCGCTCGCCGGCCCCGTCGCGCCGCGGTCCCGGCCGTGATAGTCTAGTGAGAAAGCATGAAGTGGCTGGAGCAGCGGCGACAGCAGAGCGTCTTCCAGGACCTGCCGAAGGAGGCGCAGGACCTGATCGCCAAGGTCCGCGCCCACTTCACGCGCGCGGACCTGGACATTCTGCGGGAGGCCTACCTCTTCGCTGAGGCCGCGCATGCGGGGCAGATGCGCGCCTCCGGCGAACCCTATCTCCGCCACTCCTTCGCCGTCGCCGACATCCTGGCGGACCTGCGCCTGGATCCCATCACCATCGCCGCCGCGCTGCTGCATGACGTCGCCGAGGACACCGGCGTGACCCTGGAGCAGGTCTCCGAGCGGTTCGATCCGGAGATCGCGGTCCTCGTCGACGGCGTCACCAAACTCGGGCGGATCGAGTGGCAGAGCCGGGAGGAACGCCAGGCGGAGAGCCTGCGGAAGATGTTCCTGGCGATGGCCAACGACATCCGCATTGTGCTGATCAAACTGGCTGACCGGCTGCACAACATGCGGACCCTGCAGTTCCTCCCCGACTGGAAGCGAAAGCGCACCGCGCAGGAGACGTTGGACATCTACGCGCCCCTGGCGGAGCGGCTGGGGATCGGGCAGATCCAGGCGGAACTGCAGGATCTGGCCTTCCGCGAGCTGCACCCGGAGGCCTACGAGGAGATCGCCACCCAACTCCAACAGGCGGAGGCAACCAGCCAGGTCTTCCTCGACGGCGTGACCACCGTCCTGCACCGGGAACTGAACCGGGCGGGCATCAAAGTGGAGCGCTACAATATCACCGCCCGCCCCAAGCACATTCGGAGCATCTGGCAGAAGATGCAGCGCCCCAAGTACGCCGGCGCCTCCATCGCGCGCATCTACGACCGGCTGGGGGTGCGGGTCGTCGTGGATGATGTCAAGGAGTGCTACGCGGCGCTGGGCGTCGTGCACGCCCTGTGGCGACCGATCCCCGGGGAGTTTGACGACTACATCGCCAACCCGAAGACCACCGGGTACCAGTCGCTGCACACCGCCGTGCTCTACGAGGGAGAGGCCCTCGAGATTCAGATCCGCAACGCCCAGATGCACCATGAGGCGGAGTACGGGATCGCCGCGCACTGGAAGTACTCCCAGCGGCCGGAGCGGCCGCCCGGGACCAAAGCAGTCAAGCCGCAGGAGCGGGAGTTCGAGCGAAAGCTCTCCTGGCTGCGGCAGCTGCTGGAGTGGCACCAGGAGGTGCAGGACGCCCGCGCCTTCGTCCAATCCATCAAGCTGGACCTCTTCCAGAACGAGGTCTTCGTCTTCACCCCCAAAGGCGACGTGATCGACCTCCCGGCGGGCGCGACGCCGATCGATTTCGCGTACCGCATTCACACCGAGGTGGGGCATCACGCCACCGGCGCCAAAGTCAACGGGCGGCTCGTGCCGCTCTCCCACGGGCTGCACACCGCCGATATTGTGGAGATCACGACGGCGAAGACCGGCGGAGGACCGAGCCGGGATTGGCTGGCGTTTGTGGTCACCAGCAACGCCAAAACAAAGATCAAGCAGTGGTTCAAGAAGGAGCGGCGGGAGGAGAACATCCAGCGCGGGCGGGATCTGCTGGAAAAGGAACTGCGGCGAGCGGGTGGGGTGGCCGCCGCGTTCAAAGGGGACCGGCTGCGCGAGGCGGCCAGAGAGATGGGGCTGCCGTCCGAGGAGGAGTTGCTCGCCGCGCTGGGCAACGGCGATCTCTCCCTGCTGCAGGTCGTTCACGCCCTGCGGGGGGAGGAGGCGCAGGCCATCCCCGACACGCTCCCCTCCGCGGAGACCGCGCCGACGCTCGGACCCCAGGGAGGGGTGCGCGTCCGCGGCGTGGATAACGCGCTGCTGCGCTTCTCCCGCTGCTGCACGCCGCTGCCTGGCGACCGCATCGTGGGCTACGTGACCCGAGGCCGCGGCGTAGCCGTTCACCGCGGCGACTGTCCGAACATGGTGTTTCTGCGTCAGCACCCGGAGCGGCTCCTTGAGGTGGAGTGGGAGACCCTCCAGGATGGCAATTACCCCGTCGGGGTGGAAGTGGAAGCGCTCGATCGCGTGGGGCTGCTCAAAGACATTCTGGCGGCGATCGGTGAGTCCCGGACCAACGTCGTATCCGTGAACGCGCGCGTGCGGAAGGACAATGTCGCCCTGGTGACCATCGTGGTGGACGTCCACGATGTCGAGCAGCTGCGCTCGGTGATGCAGCGCGTCGGGCAAGTCGCGGATGTCTTCAACATCGAACGGGCCATCCCGACGTAAGAGGGGAGCAGAAGCCTAGCGTGTTCACCGCGGCGCGGGTCGGCCTGTTCACCGAGTCGGTGATCCGGGAGATGACGCGTCTGTGCAACCTGCACGAGGGCATCAACCTGGCCCAGGGGTTTCCGGACTTTGATCCTCCCGCCGAACTGATCGAGGCCGCCATCCGGGCGATGCGCGAAAACTATCACCAGTACGCGATCACCTGGGGCTCGCCGCGCCTGCGAGGAGCCATCGCCGAGAAGTTTGCGCGGTCCACCGGGGTGGAGATCGATCCTGAGCGCCACATCACCGTGACCTGCGGGGCGACGGAGGCGATGATGGCAACCCTGCTGGCGGTGATCGACCCCGGTGACGAGGTGGTGATCTTCGAACCCTTTTACGAAAACTACGGCCCCGACGCGCTCCTGTCGGGCGCCACCCCCCGCTACGTCCGTCTCAACCTGGAGGACCCCCACTTCGCGTTTGATCCCCAGGAACTGACCGCGGCCTTCACGCCCAGGACCAAGGCCATCATCGTCAATACGCCCCACAACCCGACCGGCAAGGTCTTCACGCGGGAGGAGCTGGAGCTGATCGCGGAACTCTGCCGCCGCTTCGACGCCCTCGCCATCACCGATGAGGTCTACGAACACATCCTGTATGACGGGGCGACGCACCTAAGCATCGCGGCGCTCCCCGGCATGGCGGAGCGGACGATTACCATCAACAGTATGTCGAAGACCTACTCCGTCACCGGGTGGCGGGTCGGATGGGCGATCGCGAACGACGAGGACGTCACCGTCGGCATCCGCCGGGCGCACGACTTCCTCACCGTCGGCGCGGCGGCCCCCCTGCAGGAGGCGGGGGTCGTCGCGCTGCGCTTCCCGGCCGCGTACTATCGCGGCCTGTCTGCGATGTATGAGGAGAAGCGCGACCTGATGCTGCGCATCCTGGCCGGCGCGGGCTTTCGAGCCTTCACCCCGCACGGCGCGTACTACATCATGACCGACATCAGCGAGTTTGGCGCTCAGGACGACGTGGCCTTCGCCCACCGGCTCGTCAGGGAGGTGGGCGTGGCGACTGTCCCCGGTAGTTCCTTCTATCACGCGCCCGCCCTCGGTCGTTCGTATATCCGCTTCGCCTTTCCCAAGCGGCCGGAGACGCTGGCGCAGGTCCAAGACCGCCTGGCGCGGGTGCGCGAGGTCGTCGGCCGATGATGCGGTCCCCCGAGACCACGAACCTGACCTGGGCAGCCTACCGCGCTGAGTTTCCTATTCTTGAGGAGACCACCTACCTGAACACCTGCTCGCTCGCGCCGCTTGGCCGGCGCGTGGCCGAGGCAACCCAGGAGTACCTGAGCCTCTGGCAACGAGCCGGTGCGGCGGCGTGGTATGGGCCTTGGTGGGAGGAGATCGCGACGCTGCGGGAGCGGGTGGCCCGAGTGCTCGGCGCGGAGGCGGGGGAGGTGGCGCTGTTCCCATCGGTCACCGCGGCCCTGAGCGCGGTCGCCTCGGCCATCGATTACCGCGCCCGGCCCCGCGTCATCATGTCCGATCTGGAATTTCCGACGACGCGGTACCAGTGGCAGACGAAGACGGGCGTCGAACCCATCACGGTCGGTACAGCCGACAGGGTGACGGTGCCGCTTGAGGAGTATGAGCAGGCCGTGGATGAGCGGACCGCCCTGGTTGTCGGCTCGCACGTCTACTTCACCAGCGGGATGATTCAGGACCCGAGCGCCCTCGCCCGCCTGGCCCATGCGCATGGCGCCTACTGTCTGATCGATGCGTATCAATCGGTCGGGCAGCTGCCCCTGGCGGTGCACGCCACCGGCGTCGACTTCCTGGTAGGGGGGACCCTGAAGTGGCTGCTCGGGGGCTCAGGCATGGCCTTCCTCTACGTGCGCCCGGATCTCATTCCGCACCTGCGGCCGGAGGTCGTGGGCTGGTTCGCTCACCGCGATCAGTTTGCGTTCGCGCCGGCCTTCGAGTATGCGGAGGACGCGCGCCGGTTCGAGGGTGGGACCCCCTCCGTGGCGGCGGTCTACGCGGCCAGCGCAGGACTCCAGATGGTCCTGGAGATCGGCATCGAGCGGCTGCGCGTCCGCCAGCTCGAGCTGACAGCGGACCTGGTCGGGCGGGCGCGCGAGGCGGGCCTCCATCCGCGGGTGCCCGTGGATATACGGGAGCACGCCGGGATTGTCACCATCCCGCGTCAGGATCCGCTGGCGGTGGTGCGCGGGCTGCGAGACGCCGGCGTGACCGTGGATGCTCGCCCGGGGATCGTGCGCGTCTCGCCGTTCTTCTTCAACGTTCCCGAGGACCACGAGCGGGCCGTGAAGGCCTTCCTGGCCCTCGAACGCCGCGGAATCCGCTGACGAGGGGCGCGGATGCGGCTGGTCGTGCAGCGCGTCCGGCGGGCGGCTGTACGCATCGACGGCGAGGTCACAGAAGAGATCGGCCCTGGCCTGGCGGTCCTGGTAGGCGTGCGGGCCACCGACACGGCCGCGGAGGCGCGCTGGCTCGCAGACAAGGTGGCGAACCTGCGGATCTTCGATGATGCGGCGGGGAAGCTGAACCGGTCTGTGCGCGAGGTCGGCGGTGCCATCCTGAGCGTCCCGCAGTTCACCCTCTACGCCGAGGCCACCCGCGGCCGGCGCCCCTCCTTCATCGAAGCCGCCACAGGGGCGCACGCGGGAGCGATCTACGAGACCTTCAACGAGGCCCTGCGCACTCAGGGTCTGATGGTGGGGACCGGCCGGTTCGGCGCCGTCATGCTCGTCGAGATCCACAATGACGGCCCGGTGACGATCATCCTCGAACGGGAATCGCCGGCGTAGGTTGCCGCGGCGTAGGTTACCGCAGCAGGCCGGCCTCAAGCGCGGTGGCCACCTCGGCCAGATCCTTTGCGGTATCGACGCCGCGCCAAAACGCGCGCGACCGATAGGCGGCCAGCCGCCCTTCCGCCGCCAGGCGGGGGAACGTCGTCGTCTCGTGGTCACCGCGGTCCGGCAGCAGCGGCAGCATCTCAGGTGAGAACACATAGATCCCGGCGTTGATCCAATAGGGGAGTTCCGGTTTCTCGCGGAACCCCGTCACCTGGTCCCGGTCCCCGACCTCCACAATGCCATAGGGGCTGATAAAAGGTGTGACCACGATGGTCGCCAGCCCCTCGCGCCGGCGGTGGTGCTCGATGACCGGCGGGAGGGGCAGGTCGGTGATGATGTCCCCGTTCGTCGCAAGGCAGGGGTCAGTGGCGACGCGCAGGCTGGCCATCGCCTGTTTCAGGGCGCCGCCCCGGCCCAGCGGCTCCTCCTCAATGGAATACGTAATGCGCAGGCCCCACTGAGCGCCGTCGCCAAAATAGTCTCGCAGGACGTCATGGCGATACCCGCACGCGATGACCACCTCCCGAACCCCCTGGCTGCGCAGCCAGCGCAACTGGAAGGCGAGCAGCGGCGTGCCGTGGATTTCGACCATCGCCTTCGGGCGGTCGGATGTGAGCGGCCGCAGCCGTTCGCCGCGACCTCCAGCGAGCACAATAGCCTGCATACGCGGTGAGGTATTCCCGGTGTGCTCCGGCCTCTCCTGGCGGGGCCAGAGGGGTTTACCTTGACCACCCGCAAACCTCGCGCCTAGAATGAGCCTCAGATGCGATGAGGGGCAGGAGTAGGAGGCGATCCTCGGAGAGAGGAGATGCCGGGCCCCCGGGTCGTGGTGGAAGCATCTTCAGGTGCTCGCCTCCGAAGACAGCCCCGAGCCGTGGACGCCAGCCGTCCACCGGTGCTCCACCCCGTGACGGTGGAGTGAGTGCCGCTGCATGACGTCGGCCCCGACGGTCGACGGGATGCACCGGAAGCAGGGTGGCACCACGGGACTTCGCTCCCGTCCCTGGAGGGATGGGAGCGTCGCTATTTCGGGGGGCATACCGGGGCAGCGTGTGAGGAGGTCCTGAATGTCGTACCAGGCTCCGCGAGGGATGGAGGATATCCTGCCTGCCGGGATCGGCCGCTGGCAGGCGCTGGAGGAACGCATTCGCGGCCTGGCGCACCGCTGGGGGTTTCGGGAGATCCGCACCCCTGTCGTTGAGCACACCGAAGTCTTCCGAAAGACCGTCGGCGAAGGGACCGACATCATCGAGCATGAGATGTACACGTTCGACGACCGGGGAGGGCGCAGCCTGAGCCTCCGGCCGGAGGGGACGGCCGCGGTGATGCGGTCCTACCTGGAACACGGGGGCGCCTCCTGGCCGCAGCCGGTCAAGGTGTACTACATCGCTCCCATGTTCCGCTATGACCGCCCGCAACTGGGGCGGTACCGGCAGCACTACCAGTTTGGTGCGGAGATCATCGGGGCGCCCGGACCGGAGGCCGACGCGGAGGTGCTGAGCCTGCCCGTCCGCCTGATGCAGAGCCTGGGGCTCCAGAACGTGGAGGTCCACCTCAACAGCGTCGGGGACGCGGTCTGCCGGCCGCGATTCATCGAGGCCGTGCGAGAGTACTTCAGCCGGCACGTCGAGGCGCTGTGCGCCGACTGCCGGCGGCGCCTGGAGACGAATCCCCTGCGGATCTTTGACTGCAAGAAGGAAGGGTGCCACGCCGTGGCCCGGGGGGCGCCCACGATCTTCGAGTACCTGGATCCCGCGTGCCGGGAGCACCTTGAGGGTGTTCAGGCGAACTTCGATTCGCTCGGCATCCGGTATGCGCTCGACCCGTACATCATGCGGGGATTGGACTACTACACCCGGACGGCGGTCGAGGTCTTCTCGGGGAAACTCGGCGCCCAGAACACGATGTTCGGCGGGGGCCGCTACGATGGGCTGGCGGAGCAGCTGGGCGGGAAGCCGACGCCCGGGGTCGGCTTCGGCTTTGGCCTCGAGCGTCTGCTCCTGGTGCTAGAGCAGGAAGGCCTCAGGATCCCTACCAAGCGCCCGCGGCTCACCGCCTATGTGATTACGATCGGCGAGGCCGCAAAGCGGGAAGGCGCCCGTCTGCTTGATGAACTGCGCGAGGCGGGGATCCCCGCTGACCGCGACCTGCTCAATCGCGGCATGCAGGCCCAGATGCGGCAGGCCGACAAGCTCGGGGCGCGGGTGGCGCTGATCCTGGGCGATGCAGAACTGAAGGCAAGAAAGGTCACCGTGCGAAAGCTGGCCACCGGCACGGAACGGCGGGTTTCAAGGAAGCGGATCCTCGAGGCCGTGCGGGAGGCGACTGGAGCCCCCGATGAGTGAGACGATGCGCACCGACTATTGCGGCAGCCTCAGACCTGATGACGCCGGCCGACGGGTGCGCCTGGCCGGGTGGGTCCACCGCAGGCGCGACCTGGGCGGCGTCATCTTCATCGATCTGCGCGATCGTGAGGGTATCGTGCAGGTGGTCATCCACCCACAGGCTGCCGATGCCTACCGGGTGGCGGGGGAGGTTCGGCACGAGTACGTGCTGGCGACGGAGGGCGAGGTACGTGCGCGGCCCGCGGGCACGGAGAACCCTCGGCTCGCCACAGGCGCCATCGAGGTGCGCGCGGATGCTGTCAGCATCCTGGCGACGGCCGAAACCCCTCCCTTTCCGCTCAACGAGGACCAGCCTGTGGACGAGGCGCTGCGCTTGCGCTACCGCTACCTTGATCTCCGGCGTCCGGCCATGACCGGTAACCTCCGCCTGCGTCACCGGGTGGCGAGGGCGATCCGCCGCGGGCTCGATGCGCGCGGGTTCATCGAGGTGGAGACCCCGATGCTCATCAAGTCCACGCCCGAAGGCGCGCGAGACTTCCTGGTGCCGAGCCGCCTCCAACCCGGGCACTTCTACGTGCTCCCGCAGTCTCCGCAGTTGTTCAAGCAGACCCTGATGGTGGGGGGATTGGACCGCTACTTTCAGATCGTCCGCTGCTTCCGGGACGAAGATCTCCGCGCAGACCGGCAGCCCGAGTTCACGCAGGTGGATATCGAGCTCTCCTTCACGGATGAACACGCCGTCATGGAGGTCACGGAGGCGGTGCTGACGGAGGCGTTCGCCGAGGCGGCCGGTGTGGAGGTCGTCCGGCCGTTTCCGCGGCTGACCTATGCGGAAGCCCTCACCCGGTATGGCTCGGACAAGCCGGATCTGCGCTTCGATCTCGCGATCGCCGAGGTTACCGACCTCGTGCGGGTGGACGGCCCTACGCTCTTCACGGAGACGATCGCCCGAG
>JANONS010000053.1:0-1553 GCA_031420915.1 Armatimonadota bacterium | reverse complement strand
TTCGGCGACGATGAGGGCGGCAACGCCGACCTCATCGAGAAGCAAGCTGCCGAATTCCACCAGGCGGGGCACGGCCCCCGCCGGGTAGGAAGGCGCGTTGAGCGTCGCGTAGACCGGTTGCGGCCGCGCCAGCTCCACGATCCGGCGCAGATCCTCGAGACCCGGAACGCCGGCGGACCTGGGGTTGCGGCGATGGACCCACGCCTGCCCGAAGGTTTCGTCCCAGCCAGGTGGAGTCAGGCCGCAATAGAACTCGTGGGCACCTTCGGCGAGGAGCGGCAGGACTTCCTCGGAGCTTCGCAGCGGCGCAAGGATCTTCATGGCGCGGCCGCCTCGTGAAGGACGACGCGGTCGGTACGAAGCAGCCACGCCTCGGCTGTCTCGGGCGGCATCTCATAAAAGAGTGTGTTGCCACCCCTCCACAGGGGCATCGGGCAGTCGTCGCGCTGGACCCGAATCGGCCCCGCCCGGCAGGGCCCGGGACAACGGTCGGCAAGCGCCTTGGAAAAACCGCCACCCTCGGGGTAGAGGCGGGCCTTCAGCGGACAGCCGCGGCCCGATGCGGCGAACGTGAAGGGCAGATGGATGGCCCGGAGAAGTCCCGCGCCCATCTCGTCACGTCCGTCACCGAGATAGCCGCCGTCGAGATCCGCATCGCTCTCGAGCGCCGTGACGCCGAGGCCCGCCAGGAAGCCGCGCAGCCTCACGTAGCGGGAAGCCTCGTGAGTTGCGCCGCCGGCCGCTGGGTTGCGATAAGCGCGGGGGTCGCGCAGCGACCGGTTCATCAGCCGGCCTGCGCGCCGCGGCAACGAAGGGTGGAGGTCGCGGAGGAGCCCGAGCACCCCCCAGTCGTTGAACACAACCGCCGGTTCCCAGCCGTTTGCCGCGAGCCTGGCCAGGAGCCGGCCCACGGTGCGCAGCCCTTCGGGCGTCACGAGCGGCGTGAGCAGCGTGGGCTCGAGGTCATGGTCGCGGGCCAGCGAACAGAACTCCTCGGCCTCTTCGAAATCCGGGAGGCGGTCCTCGCAGAATTCCGTGCCGAAGTACAACGCCACCGTCGGGCCGTCCGGCAGCAGGCTGCGCCACGCGGCCGGGCAAGCGTCCCGCAGATCCCGGGGCGGCTCAGCGGGGCTCGTCAGGCGAAGTCCGTATTCCACGCGTTCCTTCCCGGCGGGAAAACCGTGCGCCCGGGTCAGAAACTGACCCGGCGGATATCCATGCCGTCAGAGGCCATCTGCAGCACCTTCAGCGCCTTCAATGTCTTCGCATCGTAGACCGTCAATGTGGACCCACCACCTCCGGCATAGATCTTCTTGCCGTCGCCCGACACGTTGACGGCGTAGCAGGTGCCCTCGGCGATGGGTATCGACTCCATGTACGTCCTGTCGACGAGGTCAATCACCGTGAGTTCGTCCATGACCGCGTAGGCCAGCTTCCTGTCAGGCGACAGCACCACCGAGTACGCCATCACCGGGTCTCCCTTGAGCGGGATTTCGCTGATTTCGCCGGTCTGCTGGTCGACCAGCATGAGTCCCATGAACTCGGGCGTGTAG
>JANONS010000052.1:0-1660 GCA_031420915.1 Armatimonadota bacterium | reverse complement strand
GGCCGGAATCAGCACGCATGTATCGCGTGGCCCCGAGGATGATGGCCTCGTTGCCCCCAGACGTCTGTCCAGGGGGTTGGGACCCGGTCCGGTAGTGGAAGCGGTCCGGCGGGATGAGTTCGTAGCGGGTGACGACGACGTTGCCGTTGCCATCGGTGATCTGCTCCACTTCGCGCCAGGCACGCAGGGAAGCGGTTGCGCGACGGGCCTGCTCCAGGAGTGCTTCAGCAGCACGATCCGACCCAGCAGGCCGCGTCTGTCCCAGATGAAGCGGGAAGGTGGTGGAGACATCAAGACGCCCTCGCCGGCGGATGACGACTGTCACTTCCCACAACCCCGGGAGCGCCATTTCCCCACCCTCGGCAGCATACCGTCCCCCGCCCTCTGGCGCCAGGAACATTGCGGTCGGGTCCACATCCTCGTCGAGCTTCACGAGCAGAAGCCGAATACGGGCGTCACCTTCAAGCGGCGTGCCGTCACCTCTGCTGGCCACCGCCTCATACCGATTCCATCCGGGTTGAGCGGGCATGATACGCAGATCGACCCTGACATCCCCGGCCAGTCCTGCCAGTATCAGTGGCTTTTGCGCCGCCGCAGGCGTGCTGCCCTTGGGCGGGGGAGTAATGGTCAGGACCGCGACCACGAGGAGGACGATGACCCCCAGGCCGACTTCTCCTGTCACAAGCCGCAGAAACCGCCGCAACACCGTGGGATGCGAATTGCCAGCAGCCAGGCGAGGGCGGAGCACAAAGTGGTTGATCGCCCCGAGGGCCGCCCAGGGAAGCACAAGCAGGAGCTTGATCAGCAGCGTCCGGCCATAGGGGGTGGCGGCAAAGGCCCGCAGCGTAGGGAGATGCAGCGTCGCGCTGAAGACGCCGGTTCCGACAAGAACGCCTAGGCTGATGCCGGCAAGCGTAGAAAATCGGGGCACGAGGATCTGGGCGAGCCGAGGTCTGTCAGGCGCGGGCATGGTCCAGAGACTCAACAGGAGCGCGACCAGCCCCCCAAGCCACGACGCCGCGGCCAGCAGATGGACCACGTCGGCGATGACGGCAAGGATCCCCCGTCCCGAGGCGTGAGCCGTGATGGCAAACCCCGCCATGAGGCCGACACCCGCAAGAGGGGGCACCCACGGGAGCTGGGGCAGGTGGAGGTCCGGCATGCGGGGGAGGAGGAGCGCCATCATCACGCCGACGAGCGCATACACCGAGGATGCCAGGACGAGGAGGACGACGTGCGATCCGCCCAGGGCGGTGAGGGGACCCCCCAAGACCATCATCAAGCCGCCCACGATGATGAACCAGATCAATCCCGTGGCCTGCAAGATCCGCCCTGCGGGCGAACGAGGCAGCAACAGCAGGAGGGCCATGGCCATGCGGACCAGGAAGCTCCATCCGGGTCTCGTTCCCCCGATAAAGGCCCAGAGCATACCGCGCCCAACCAGTTCGGGCAGCGGGATGTCGAGAAGCGTGGCAGCCCGAATGAGTACTTCACCAACCAGGCTGACCAGGAGGATCACGCCCGCCGTCACGGTTACCGTGCGGAGGACTTTCTGGACGGGCTCGCTTCGGGCGAAACCCTGCGTCTCGAGATGCCTGGTCGCGGGTCGAAGCACGAGAGCCTGAAAGATCGCGCCTCCCACCAGGAGCATCGCGGTGAT
>JANONS010000051.1:0-5173 GCA_031420915.1 Armatimonadota bacterium | reverse complement strand
GTGATCGGGTAGCCCGCGTAGAACCGGCATCCCGCCTGGACGGCGCCGGTGCCCATCGCGTCGCTGCCCATCACGAACAGCATCGGCTCCGCACCGGGCCGGGGCTCGAGACGGTAGCCGACGTTCGTCCAGCCGCGCTCCTTGAGGATCTCTTCCACGACCTGGCGGCCGCGCGTGGCGGCGGTCAGGTTCAGGTCAACGACCTCCCGCCCCTTCTGCAGGAACCGCTCCTCTAGAAAGGCCCGCAGATACGCCTGGTCCATATCGAACTCCAGCAGCCGGAAGAGCGCCCCGGTCACGACCATGTTCTTGACGACTTCCCGCTTCAGTTCGCGCTGCGCGATCTGGCGGGCGGGCAGGGGGAACACCTTGACCCCGCGGGCCTCAAACTCGTCGGTGGGCACGGGGCCGCTGCTGGCATCGTAGAGCAGGACGCCATGCGCTGTGAGATGCGGCCCGTGGCGGAGGATCGTGTCACGGTTGGGCTGCTGTGGGGCGTCCGGGTTCGTATCGAACTCGAGGGCGACCAGGACGTCCATCTCGTCGTCCCCGTGTGAGAGGGGTGGCTCTTCAGCGATGAGCAGCGGGTCGAACTGATGCGCGCCGTAGATCGTCGAGGCGTACCCGCGCTCGTTGGCCAGCACATGCAGCCCCGCGCGGGTGAGAATCCGCCCCACCAGGTCGATGACGGTCCCGACCCCATCACGCAGCTGGACCCCGCCGACCAGCACCTTAAGGTGGTTGGTGACCACCAGCGCTCCCTTCCTCACAGGTCTCGCACAGACTAACAGGCCCCCGGCCATCCGTCTGCCAGAGGCCACGTACCACCCAAACTATAACATACACAACACACGGCAGGCGCAGACGCGCGAGGGCAAGGGAAACGGCGCCGCGCCCCCGAACCGGAGGGACGATCAGGAACGCGCGCGGAGGGATGATCCGGAACGCTCGATGGAACTCCGGCAGCGGTACGAGGAGGATCTGTATCTCGTTCGCGGCCCCGCCGCCTGGCTGGCGGTTGCGGCGGGCCTGATCGGACTGTTCCTCTTCCCCCTCTACGCTCCGGGCTACGTCACCTTCACCGTCGTCCTGATCGCGGTCAACGCCATCATCGCGATTGGCCTGAACCTGCTGACCGGGTTCACCGGCCAGATCTCGCTCGGCCACGCCGGGTTCGTCGCCATCGGCGCCTATGCGGCCGGACTGCTGGCCGCCCGCGTTGGGCTCCCCTGGTGGATCGCCTGGCCAGCCGCCGGGATGATCGCGGCAGCCTTCGGGTTTCTGGTCGGCCTGCCGGCTCTGCGCCTCACCGGTCCCTACCTCACGATCGCCACCCTGGGCTTTGGCATCGCGGTGCATCAGGTACTGACGAACTGGGAGGCGCTCTCCGGCGGGCGAATGGGACTCGCGATCCCCCGGGTCACGTTTGGTCCTGCCGCCCTGAGCGCCGACCAGCGCCTCTACTACCTGGCCGTGTCCATCGCGGTCCTGCTGACGTGGGTGGCGTACAATCTGGCCCGCTCCCATGTGGGACGGGCGTTCGTAGCGATCCGGGACAGCGATATCGCCGCCGAGGTGATCGGCGTCAACCTGACGCGGTACAAGACCCTGGCCTTCGCGGTGAGCGCCTTCTACGCGGGGATCGGCGGGGCGATGCTCGCTCAGGCGCTGCGGCACATCGACCCCCAGCTCTTTACGCTGTTCGAATCGATCTACTACTTCAGCATGATCGTCATCGGCGGGCTGGCCAGCATCCCCGGCGCCATCATCGGCGCTGCGGTGCTGACGGTGCTGCCTCAGCAGCTGAGCGGGTTTCGGGAGTGGCTGCCGGTGATCTTCGGGAGCGCGATCATCCTGATGATGGCCCTGGAACCGAGAGGGCTCTACGGACGATGGCTACGCATCAAACGCTACTTCACCACCTGGCCGCTGTGAGGGTCTAATGGTCGATCTGGTGCAGTACGCGGTCGGCGGCCTGGCGGCGGGCACCCTGTACGGGCTGGTGGCTTTAGGGATCGTCCTGCTCTACCGGTCGTCCCGGGTGCTGAACTTCGCCCACGGCGATCTGGGGGCTCTGGCGGCGTTTGTCGCGTTCACCTTCCTCGTGCGCCTGGAGTGGCCGTTCCTGCCGGCGGTGGCATCCAGTCTAGTGGCGGCCGCCGCTCTGGGCGTCGCCTTCTACTTCTTCGTGCTGCGGCCGGCCAGAGAAGCGACGCTGTTGGGGCGCATCGTGGTGACGCTCGGGCTGGCGCTGGCGGTGAACGGGGCAATCACCCTGGTCTGGGGCGCCGACACGAAGGTCTTCCCGTTTCCGCTCTCGGATGTCCGCGTCTACCGCATCGGCTCGGTCGTCGTCAGCCAGATGAGCCTCGGACTCACTGCGGTCGGGCTCCTCCTGATGGCCCTGCTCTATCTCCTGGTGCAGCGGACGAAAATCGGGCTGGCGATGCGGGCTGTCTCCCAGGACCTGGTGGCGGCCCAGGCGCTGGGGATTCCGTCGCGCAGGATCTTCGCCCTCACCTGGGGGCTCGCGGGGGCGCTCGGTGCCGCGGCCGGGATCCTGACGGCTCCCGTCACCCTTCTCACCCCCTTCATGATGCTGGATCCCTTCATTAAAGGGTTTGCCGCGGCGGTGCTCGGAGGCATGGACAGCATGCCGGGGGCGGTTGTGGGTGGATGGGTGCTGGGCCTGGCGGAGAGTCTCTTCGCGGGGTTTGTGTCGTTCAAGTTCAAGACCACGTTCGCCTTCCTCATCATCATCCTGACCCTGATGCTGCGTCCCGAGGGGCTGCTGGGGCGGGAGTACCACCGGCGGGTCTAGCGGGAGGTAGGGGGAATGTCAGACATGCCGAAATGGATGTCAGGCGGTCGACGATAGGGAGAGGGAGGTATCGATATGAGACGAGTCCGTCCGTTGGGTATGGTCCTACTGCTGGTCGGGCTGTTGATCCCCGCAATGCTGGGAGAAGCACAGGAACGCGGGATCACGCCCACCGAGATCGTCATCGGCAGCACCGTGCCGCTCTCCGGCCCCGTCTCCTACTGGGGAAGCGGCGTAGGCGGAGGGATCGATGCGTATCTGAAATGGATCAACGAGCAGGGTGGGGTCCACGGTCGGAGGTTCCGGGTGGTGCTGCGCGATGACTCCTACTTCCCGCCGCGGGCAGTGCTGAACGCGCGGGAACTGGTGGAGCGCGAGGGCGTCTTTGCGATTGTGGGCATGATCGGCACCGCCAACACTTTTGCCGCGCGCGACTACATCATCGAGAGCAAGGCGCTCTGGATCACGCCCACCTCGAACGACATCTGGGCAGGATTCCGAAACCGAAAGTATCTGTTCGTCACCTGGCCTTCGTACCTCCATGAGGGAAGGATCCTCACCCAGTACGCCGCGGAGAAGCTCAGCACCAAGAAGATCGCCGTCTTCTATCAAAACGATGAGTACGGCCTGGGACTGCTGCGCGGGGTGAAGTATGGGGTCGGGACGGCGAAAGGGGTGAAATTCGTCGGGCAGGCCTCCTATGAGGTGACCGACGCGGACGTCAGCGCCCAGGCGGTCAAACTGCGCGCCTCCGGCGCCGACACGGTGTTCCTCGCCGCCACGCCGACCGCGGGTGCGCTGATCGTGCGCGAGATGGCCAAGTTGGGCTTCCGGCCAACACTGCTCGCCACGTTCACGCTGGGCGATCCGATCATGTTCCGCCTTGCGGGCGAAGCCTGGAACGACGTCTACTCGACCGCCTACTTCCCCCTGCCGGGAACAGGGGATGCCAAGGTCGACCAGATGCTGGCCACGCTCATCAGGATTAATCCGGCGTTGCGCGGGAGCCCGTACAACGCCCTGGCCGGGGTCACGTTCATCGAGCCGCTCGTGGAGGCGTTCCGCCGGGCGGGTCGCGATGTCACCAAGGAGAAGGTCGTGGCGGCTCTCGAAACGCTGCGCAACTGGGACGGAGAGGTGTCCCGCAGCGTCACGTTCGGCCCGGAGCGGCACCAGGGTCTGAACCGCCTGCGCGTCGTGAAGGCGTCGAACGGGCAGTACGTCAACATCACGGACTGGATCACCTATCCGACCCAGTACTAGGCGGGATCGGGTAGTGGGCGCCCGGGACGCGGGCGAGCCGGACTCGCTCCTCGAGGTCAGCGACGTTCGGATCGCGTTCGGCGGCATCCAGGCTCTGGCGGGGGTCGACTTCGCGGTCGGCCCCCGCGCGCTCGTCTCGGTGATCGGGCCGAACGGCGCGGGAAAGACCACGCTCTTCAACTGTATCTGCGGCCTCTACCGCCCCGATGCCGGCGCGATCCGTTTCCGGGGCGACTCCCTCCGTGGACTCAAACCCGACGCGATCGCCCGGCACGGCATCGCCCGCACCTTTCAGAACATTGAACTCTTCCGGATGAGCACAGTTCTGGACAACGTGCTCCTCGGCCGCCACGCGCACTTTCGCGCCGGCCTCCTGAGCGCCGCCTTCTCGGGCCCCGCGTGGCGGCACGAAGAGGTCCATCACCGGCGACGGGCGGAGGAGATCCTGGACTTCCTCGACCTGCATGGGGTCCGCGACCGTCGCGTGGGCGACCTGCCGATCGGGCAGCAGCGCTCCGTGGAGATCGCACGTGCGCTTGCCGTCGAGCCCGCACTACTCCTCCTGGATGAGCCCTCTAGCGGGATGACGGCGGAGGAGCAGACCGACCTCATCTTCCTCATCAGGGACATCCGGGAGGAGTTGGGAATCGCCGTCGTGGTGGTGGCGCACGACCTCCGGCTGGTGATGGGTATCTCGGAGCGTATCACGGTGCTTGATCACGGCGTGAAGATCGCGGAAGGCACGCCGGACGAGGTCCAGCGGCATCCGGAGGTGATCCGGGCGTACCTGGGAGACGCCGTCGCGCAGCCGGACAGAGGGGTGGGGGACGGACCCTCCGCTCAGGCATGAGTAACGTCCTGCTCCAGGTCCAGAATGTCGAGACTGCCTACTATGGGCGGCTCACCGTGCTGCACGGCGTCTCCCTCAGCGTGAGTGAAGGGCAGATCGTCTCGGTCCTCGGCAGCAACGGCGCGGGCAAGTCTACCCTGCTGCGCACGATCATGGGGTATATCCCGGACCAGCCGGACAAGGGAACGGTCGAGGTGATGGGGCGGCGCGTCAACGGATGGGACCCTGAGGATGTGGCC
>JANONS010000050.1:0-1730 GCA_031420915.1 Armatimonadota bacterium | reverse complement strand
AACCCTATCCCGGAGATCGCCCCAGGGCGAGCGACTCAAACGCAAACGTGCAGGGAGGGCCTCCGGCGTACCGCATCTGCAAGGTATCCAGGTCCATCAGGACGGCAAAGACGGTCTGGGAGCGCTCCTCCTCAGGCAGGCGGGGATTGGGATGGCGGCAGATCGAATCCGGGGAGCCGTCATGGTCCCGCAGCAGGTCCGCCAGATCCTTGACGGCCAGCAGGCCGCCTCGGGCGCGTTCGGTGAGCAGGTGTGTCATCCGGTCGCACCGATGATAGGTGGACTGCCGCTCCTCTCGCAGCGGCTGCCAGATGGGCAGTCGATCTTGCGCCAGGAAGTGGTTGGCGTGGGCCAGCGTCCCGTCAGTCAGCGAGATCTCAAACCAGCCACCCGGGGAGGTCTCCAGGTCTGCCACTTCCTCCGCGTCGCCGTCACGTGAGCGCAGCCCCCGTCCCCGCGCGATGAGAAAGTTCGCCGAACAGGCGTGCACGCCGTCGGTGGCATGGCCCACCGCTTCGGCAAACGTGCGGCTGCGCAGAATACGGGAGGTCCGCAGGTGGAACGGCACACCCAGGCGAGACCAGTCGTCCAGGTTGCTGTACAGGCCGTTAATGAGCAGCCCCACACCGGCCGAGTTCATCCCGATCTTCCCACCGGCGATCCCGGCCTCGGTGAAGGCCAGGGTGCGCAGCCCATCTTCCTGCAGGTCTAGCAGCGCCCCGCGGACGTCGGGGAAGAAATCCCACGTCTGCCCGATCCAGAAGTGCCCGTCCGCCGTCACGGTTCGCGAAGCCGCGAAGGCCGTGCACCCGCCCGCGGCCTCTGCCATGCCGATCGCGGAATAGGCGCTGTAGAGAATCTCGTAGCGCGCGTTCAGCATGGCGATCTCTCCGAGGGTGCGCCCACTGGCGGCCGCGATCCCCTCCATCGTCTCGCGGTAGGGAGGGCTGAGGCGGGTGAAGACCTCCAGATAGGCGGCGGTCCGCCGGTCGACCTCCTCCCGGGTGAGGCGGGCATCGGTGAGGAACCGGTGCAGGTAGAGGTCCACGTTGTGCCGGATCTGCTCCCGCAGCGCCTCCCCGTGCGCCTCTCCCTGCACGCGCGGGGTTCCTCGCAGCGTGATCACCGGCAGGCCGCTCACGGCACGTCCTCTCGCAGCCGCTTCTCGAACGTGATCCAGGCCGGCTGCCGCGCGAAGCCCAGTTTCACGTTGATGTGCAGCATCGGCTCATTCAGCGTGTCGTTCCAGGTCCGGATCTCCCGGATCCCGTGCGCCCTGGCGTACGCAACCGTCCGCAGCTTCAACGCCAGCGCCAGCCCCCTGTTCCGGCAGGCGCGGCGCGTGCCCGTGAATCCTTGATAGAGCACGTCGGGGAGTTGCTCGCTGCGAAACATGTTACTCTCTGCGACGTACCGGTCGGTATCCTTGACCAGGAAGTGAGCCTGGGGGAGATAGTCCGGGTTCAAATCGTGCGACTTGACGTACTCCTCCAGCCCGGGGGGCGTGAAGGTGTCGGGACGCGGCGCATCGGCGACCGCCTCAAGATGAAGGTCGTACACTTTGCCAAGCCAGTCCGGATCGGCCCGCCGCTCCTCGGCGACTGTGGCGAACTCGAGGCCCTGGAGGGCGCGCGCGGCCTTCTCGGCGAACGGGGTGGGATCGAACGCAGCCACATCCAGGCGTGATTCCCACGCCCGCCGGACTTCCCGAAACCCGCGCTTCTCCATGA
>JANONS010000049.1:0-2484 GCA_031420915.1 Armatimonadota bacterium | reverse complement strand
CCCTCCCTGTAGCACGCCGGCGTAGACTCCGACGTTCACCTGGTTGTGCTGCGCCGCCGTGGACAGGATCCCCGGATCTCGGGGCGGGACATGGACGTGGAGACGGGCTACCAAGCCGCCCAACTGGTCATGCTCAACTGCCTGGCCTCGTTGAAGGACGAACTCGGCAACCTGGACCGCGTGAAGCGGATCGTGAAGTTGCTGGGGATGGTGAACAGCGACGCGGAGTTCACCGATCAACCCAAAGTCATCAATGGCGCCTCCGACCTGCTGATTGCGCTTTACGGTGAACGTGGACGCCACGCGCAATCGGCCGTCGGGATGAACGGCCTGCCGATGGGCGTCGCCGTTGAGATCGAGATGATCGTTGAGATCGAGTAGCACGGGCAGGGCGTGGACATCAGGCGCGCGTTGAGGCCTCCCCGAGCGCGTAGGCGATGGCCTCGTCGAGGGCCACCGTCTGTCCTTTCGCCCAGGTCTCCACGAAGCGTTCCTCTCCCAGGGCAGTGCGCGTCGCGGTCACGTAGCGCTCGTAGTCGTTGCGGATAAAGGGAGGCAGAGGGACGCGGATCGCCTCGCGCAAGGCCTCGGCGGCGCCAAATAGCAGCGCCGCTCGCTCCACCTGCCCTTGCGCCCCGGCGACCACGGCCAATCCCACCAGGGACGTCGCGATGCCCCGCTTCTCCCCCAGTTCCATCCGCACGTTGAGACTGTGTTTGAACAGCGCCTCCGCACGCTCGTAATCGGCCTGATACCAGGCCATGATACCCAGATTACTCTGGGCGAAAGCGGCACTAAACTTGTCCCCTGCTTCCTGGGCAAGCGCCAGTGTCTCTTCAAGCACGGCCCTCGCCCGCGGATAGTCGCCCTGCTCTCGCCTCACCAGTCCCAGGGTGTTCAGCCCCTCCGCCAGGCGGAATTTGTCGCCGACCTGCCGGACTTGGGCCACGCTTTCCTCCAGCAGGGCTGCCGCCCGGCCGTAGTCGCCCTGCGCCCGCGCCACAAATGCCAGCACCAGGCGCGCGTCCACCACGCCCCACCAGTCGCCCAACTCTTGACTCAGCGCCAGGCTTTCCTTCCCAAGCTCCGCCGCTCGATCGAATTTCTCCAGACGGCAGGCTTCCATTCCCAGGATGTTGAGGCAGGAGGCCTGCCCTCGTCTGTCCCCGAGTTTCCGGCTCAGCTTCAGGCTCTCCTCGCCCAGTGCTGCCGCCCGGGAGAAATCTCCCTGGAAGAACGCAAGCCACCCAGCTCCGTTGAGAGCCTTGACGCGGCTTGACGTCGACACTTCGCTGCTGATGGACAGGGCGCCCTCCAGCCAGGCGCGTCCCTCGCTCCAGTAGCCGCGAACATCCCAGAACTTCCACAGCGCGCCTGCCAGCCTGAGCCAGTACTCGGGATCGTCGCCTGCCGTCTTGCACCGCTCCAGCGCCACGCGGAGGTTGTCGTGGTCCGTCTCTAGCCGGTCGAGCCAGGCACGCGCCTCAGGACCCTGCAGGTGAAGTTCAGCCTGCTCCGCCAGTTGCAGATACCAGTCTCGGTGACGTGTCCGCGTCTGCTCTGCCTCACCCGCCTCCTGCAGACGATCCCGGCCGTACTGGCGTACCGTCTCGAGCAGCCGGTACCGGGTGGCACCCTCTGGGGTCTCCTGCACCAGGACCAGCGATCTGTCCACCAACCGCGCCAGCCGGTCCAGGATGTGGCCGGCCTGGATGCCCTCGCCCGCGCAGACCGCCTCCGCTGCCTCCAGCGTCCCCCCGCCAGCGAAGACCGAAAGCCGCCGCAGCAGCGCGCGCTCCTGTTCCTCCAGCAGGTCATAGCTCCAGTCCATGGCCGCCTTCAGCGTCTGATGGCGGGGCGCGACCGTCCGGCCTCCCGCGGCGAGCAGCCGGAACCTGTCATCCAGCCGCTCGGCGATCTGCTGCACCGACATCACCTTCGCCCTGGCGGCCGCCAGCTCGATGGCGAGCGGGATGCCATCCAGCCGGTGGACTATCTGCGCAACGGCCGCCGCGTTATCGGCCGTCACTGCAAACCCCGGTTTGCTGAGAACCGCCCGTTCAACGAAGAGGCGCACCGCTTCGTACTGCTTCAACTGCTCGGGCGAGGACGGATGCAGGACATCGGGGAACGAGAGGGAGGGCACGCCATACGTGACCTCTCCAGGAACTCCCAGCGCCTCCTGGCCGGTGGCGAGAATCCGAATACCCGGGCACCCCCGCAGTAAATCATCGGCCAACTGCGCACATTCCGCGATCACGTGCTCGCAGTTATCCAGCACCAGCAGCAGGTGGCTGGGCTGGAAGTATTCCATGATGACGGCCAGAATCGGCCGACCCGGCTGCTCGCGGACGCCCAATGAGGAGGCGACGGCCTGAGGCACGAGCGCTGGATCGGAGAGCGCTCCGAACTCGACCAGCCAGACACCTTCCGCGAACTCCTCCAGGAGTTCGGCGGCCACCTGAAGGGCAAGTCGCGTCTTGC
>JANONS010000048.1:0-4278 GCA_031420915.1 Armatimonadota bacterium | reverse complement strand
CTGGGGACCCGTCCGCGCCCGCTGGACTATGCGCTGCTGACGATCGGCGTCGCCATGAACGCGCTGGGCGTGTACTGGGTGCGGGCGCTGGGCTGGTAATGGATGCGGCCGGGTCTATGAGCGCGGGCGGGCGGGCATGGGGTGGACGATGGTCCACAGAGAGGCAGCCGCGACGCATGTGACGGGCGGGGCCCGAGATGCGGGGAGCGGCGCTCCCGCCTTCGACGAGCACACCTTCGACCAGGCGTACTTTGGCGCCGTGTCGAACTACGGCGGCCGGTATGACCGCTACAACCCGCCGCACAAGATCGCCGGCTACCTGCGGGAGATCAGGCGGCTCCGCCCTCGAGGAGCGCTGCTCGATGTCGGGTGTGCGTTCGGACGGTTCCTGGAACGCGCCCGGCAACACTACCAGTGCGAGGGCGTGGACATCTCCGCGTACGCGCTCAGCCTGGCGGAGCCGCGGCTGCCGGGCGTCCCGCTCCACCATTCGGCGATCCAGACATTCCATCGCGGGCGCACCTTCGACGTGATCACCTGCTTCGACGTCCTGGAGCACGTCCCTGACCTCCCCCGGGCTCTCGGGCGGCTGCGGGAGCTGCTGGCCCCGGATGGGATCCTGGCCATCGCCGTGCCGGTCTACGATACCCTCCCGGGGCGGCTGTTCGGGATCATCGATCGCGATCCCACCCACATCCACCGCAACAGCCGCGTCTTCTGGCTCGAGCAGCTGCGAGAAACCGGGTTTGAACCGATCATCGCCAAAGGGATCCTCCGCGCCCCGCTTCCCGGAGGCTTCATCCATGCGATCAGCCGCCTCTTCTGGCGGTTCTCCTCGGCCATCTTCGTCATCGGCACCAGGCGCGGTACTGCAGACCACCCCCTCCCCCGAGATGCCGCCGCTGCCACCGCGCGCTGAGGCGGCCTCCGTCGCCCCTCCCGAGGTCCGCGCGTGGTGGCTCCTCCTCGTCGGCGCGGCGATCGTGCGGGCGCTGATCATGCCGTATGGGGGATTTCCGACCGACATCGGCACCTTCAAGGCGTGGGCCTCGGCGCTGGCGCAACACGGACCGGCGGGCTTCTACCGCGAGGGCTTTGTCGATTACCTGCCGGGATATCTCTACGTCCTGTGGGGGATCGGGGAACTCCATGCGGCGCTCCGCCTGAACGACCAGGCGCTGCTGTTTGCGATCAAGCTGCCGGCCGCCGTCTGCGACATCGCGACCGCCGTGCTGATCCGCTGGGTCGCCGAACGGTTCACCTCCAGGCGGATGGCCCTCTGGCTCGGCGCCCTCTACCTGTTCCACCCCGCGCTGATCTTCACCGGCGCCTACTGGGGCCAGGTTGATAGCGTCGGCGCCTTCCTCGCCCTGAGCGCGCTGGCCCTCTTCCTCCGCGGCCATCCGCTGGCCTGGAGCGCCGCCGCCCTGGCCTTTCTGGTGAAACCGCAGACGGCGCCGCTCATCCTGGTCCTGGCGGTCGCCATGCTCCGCCGGGACCTCTGGCCGGCGCCCCGCCCCGAGGGCTTTCGTCCCCGCCCAGACCGGGTCATCGGCGCGGCCCTGCTCGGCGGCGCGACCGTCGTCCTGCTGCTGGCGCCATTCGGCCTCGGTCCCACGCGGCTCGTCACGTTGATGCGGACCGCCATCAACGTCTATCCCTACGGCAGCGTGGTGGCGTTCAATCTCTGGGGCGCGATCCAGGGATTCTGGCAGAGTGACGCCGCCCGTCTCGCGGGACTCCCCGTCTTCCTCTGGGGAATCCTGGCGGCGGTCCTGGCGGTCGTGGTGATCCTGGCCGTGGTCTGGCGCCGCCCACAGGAGCGGACCACGGTGGTGGCCGCCTCCGCGGTGCTCCTGGCGATCTTCCTCTTGTCCACCCGGATGCACGAGCGGTACCTCATACCCGCGCTACCGTTCCTGGCGCTTCTGCCCGCGGTGGACCGGCGCCTGTGGGTCATCTACGGCGGGTTGAGTGGTCTGTTGCTCCTGAACCTGGTCTACGCTTACACGCGCCCGTACGTGCAGACCTTTCTGCTGCCCGCTCTCCTCGAGCGCTCCGTGTTCAGCGACCCGGCGATCCGCGTGTTCAGCGCGGTGGCGGTCGCGACCCTGCCGTGGCTGGTGGCTGTCATGATGCGGCCGCGGGAAATCGCCTGATCCGCCACCACAGGCGGGCAAGTTCGTAGAAGGCGCGGAACAGGATCCGGGGGTTCCCCCCGGTGGCGCGGCCACGCAGGCGCGGGCGATGCGACACCGGGACCTCCACTATCCTGGCGCCCCGCCGCTGTGCCTTCGCCAGCAGCTCCGCGCTGATCAGGGCTCCCCCGGCCCACAGGGCGAGGGACTGCACCAGCGACGTCCGCATCAGTTTGAAGCCGCAGTCGATATCCCGCACCCCGAGGCCGAAGAGCCCTCGCATCAGCGCTCGCCAGATGGCGGCGTACCCGCGGCGGTGCGGGGCATCCGCCCGATGCTCGCGGTACCCGAGGACCAGATCCGCTTCCGGCGCCCGGGCGACGAGGAGCAACAGGTCCTGCGCCGCAAACTGGCCGTCGGCATCTACGAGGAGAATCCACTCCCGGGTGGCCGCCCCGAACCCTGTGCGCAGCGCCGCCCCGTACCCCAGGTTGCGGGGATGGCGGACGACGCGCAGCGTCGCCACAGACTCTCGAAGCCGGTGGGCCACCTCGCTGGTTCGGTCGCTCGACCCGTCATCGACCACAATGATCTCGAAGTCAGCGGACGCCCGGGCGAGGACCGGCACCAGCTCTCCGACGGTGCGCTCCAGATTCGCCTCCTCATTGAATGCGGGCAGCACGGCGCTGATGGTGGGTCGGTCCCGCCGCATGGCCGCTACAGCCACGTGCCGAACCACATGAGACGGTAGAATCGGGCGGACGCGATCGGCAGAGAAGACAGCAGGGGATAGTAGGCGACAAACCACGCCGTCGCTGCGGTCAGGTAGAGGAGCGGGATCGCAACCCCCAGGCGCGCGCGGATGCGCGAGGCGGCGAGTGAAGCGGCGAGGGCCATGAACGGCAGCGCCGGGAGCATGTGGTAGAGGAAGAGGGCGCGGCCGATGAACGCATAGGGCACGTAACTGACCAGGAAGCCGATGACGACGAAGGCGGATGCGGGATCCCTCCGCTGCACCACCTCCCGCCCCAGGTAGATCAGGGCGGCCAGACTTCCCCACCACAGCACGGGATTGCCGATGGCCAGCAATCCTCGGAAAAAGCCCTCCTGGACTTTCTCAAACTCGTACCAGATGGGCCTGAGCAGGAGCGGCCAGGACCACCACTCGGACTGGTAGGGGTGCCCCGCCCGGAGACTGGCATGAAACTCGAACATGTAGCCCTGAAACTGGACGAACTCGCGCATCGAGTGACCGAGGGTGAAGTAGGGCACCCAGGTGGCCATGTAGACCGCCAGCGGGACGGCCCCGTAGGCCAGGAGCAGGTGGAACCAGAAACGACGACCCGGCAGGGTCCACCGCCCCTGCCCCAGGACGTACGCCAGGTAGATGGGGATGGTCGCCAATGGAGCAATGCCGGTCCACTTGGTCGAGAGCGCCATCCCGGCGGCCAGCCCCGAAAGATAGAGCCACCCGAGGCGCCCGCGGCGGAGGTAGCGCCAGAACGCCAGGTAGCTGGTGACCAGGAAGAGGACGAGGAAGATGTCCGGTTTGGCGATGCGGCTCTCCACGAAGGCGAGCCCGTCGACCGCGACCAGCATCGCGCTCGCCACCGCGACGAATGGACTGCGGACCAGCTCCCAGGCCAGCAGGTAGGTGACCAGCACCAGCAGGACCCCCGCGACGACGCTCATGATCCGCCACCCCCGGGCGCGATCTCCGAAGAGGCGCATCCCCACCGCGATCAACAGCTTGGAGAGCGGCGGGTGGGTGACCTCTTCGGTGATCTCCTGGCGGTGGAGGTACTGATTGGCCGCCTTGGCGTAGTAGATCTCATCGAAGACCATCCGGGAGGGAATCTCGAGGCGCTGCACCCGTACCGCTGCCGTGAAGATGAGGAGCGCCACGAGCAGGATCAGCGGCCGCATCCGCTTAGTGGCGGGTCGCCAGGGACGCCCGATGGTGGCTCGCCGCCGCTGCCATGGCGGCCGTCGGGAGCGTTGGACCGAACACCGCCTCTTCGACGAGCGCGGTGAGGGCCGGGATCTCCGGCCAGGGACATGTGGCCTGGGCCCGGCGGGCAAACTCGCGCGGGGTCTCAGCGGGGCGCCGGCGCACTCCCCGTCGGGAGAGCAGCCGGAT
>JANONS010000047.1:0-1849 GCA_031420915.1 Armatimonadota bacterium | reverse complement strand
CATGCGCCCGCAACCCGCTTCCCCTGATCATCCCCTGTCACCGGGTCGTGCGCACCGATGGAGGTCTGGGCGGGTACTCGATGCGTGGCGGGGTGGCGCTGAAGCGTCAGTTGCTCGAGATGGAAGGGGCGCTACCCGCGCTGCTGCCTGTTGGACGTTGACGGCGGGATCGATTCAGCGCGCAGGCGCGACGGGCCCCGAGGTTACCATCCCATCGCGTAGTTGCGCTCGCCGCGGGAACTGGCGCCTCCCTCGATCAGCCCTCGGTCAGGATCGTAGAGAACCGCGGTGGTGAAGTTGAGGGTCCAGCCCGGCGCGACCCTGACCTCGTGGCCCCGAGCCTTCAGGTCGTCGATCACGGCGGAGGGAACCCGCGCTTCGATCACGAGCCCGCAGGGAGTAGCCTTTCGGGGATAGAACGAACTCGGGAAGTGAGTGGTGTGGAAGGCGGGCGCATCGATCGCGTCCTGTACATCCATGCCGAAGTCCACGACGTTGAGGAAGAACTGCAGCGTCCACTGGTCCTGGTTGTCCACCCCCGGCGTGCCGAAGACCATGCAGGGCCGCTCCCCCTTCATCACGAGCGAAGGGGAGAGAGTGGTACGGGGGCGCTTGCGGGGGCGCAGAGCGTTGGGGTGATCCGGCGGGTCCAGCCAGAAGATCTGGCACCGGGTGCCCAGGCAGAAGCCGAGCCCCGGAATCACCGGGGACGCGTAAAACCAGCCGCCGCTCGGGGTTGCGGAGAACATGTTGCCCTCCGCGTCCACCGCCCGGGTGCCGGTCGTCCCCGCGTCCCCCGTCCGGCCTCTCACCGGGGTGAGGTCGGGCTGGTGGTCGCTGCCCTCATACGGGTAGGGATTGCCGGAGCGTAACTCGAGCGAGGCCCTGCGTGGGTCGATCAAATCGCGCCGCGCCGCCGCATACGCTTTGGACAGCAGGCCGCGCAGGGGCACAGCCACGAACTCCGGGTCGCCGTAGTAGCGCTCCCGGTCGGCGAAGGCGAGTTTCGACGCCTCGGTGATCAGATGGATGTAATCCGCGGAGTTGTGGCGCAGCGCCCGCAGGTCGAACCCTTCCAGCAGGGTCAACTGCTGCAGGAACACGGGGCCCTGGCTCCAGGGTCCGCATTTGTACACGTCGTAGCCCCGGTAGTTGACCGTCACCGGCTCCTCCACCCGGGTCTCGAAAGTGGCGAAGTCCTCTTCCGTCAGCAGCCCGCTTGATTCAAACCCGTTGGCATCGCGGACCGTCGTGTCCCGCTGGAAGGCGACGATCTCGCGGGCGATGTCACCTTTGTAGAAACGGTCGCGGGCCGCCCGCACCGCGGCGCTCCGCCCCAGCGAGCGGGCGTTATGCTCGGCTTCCACCAGTTTCTCAAAGGTGCGGGCCAGGTCGGGGTTGCGCCAGGTGTCGCCCACCGCTGGCACGCGCCCGCCCGGCAGGAGGAGCGCGGCGGAGGTCGGCCACTCGGCGCGGAAACGTTCTTCACTGGCGGCGATGCGATTGCGCATCCCCTCGTAGACCGGGAAGCCGTCGGCCGCCAGTTTGATCGCCGGGGCCAGGACCTCTCGCAGGGTCAGCCGCCCGTAGCGATCGAGGGCGGTGATCAGGGCGTCAGGCGCCGCGCAGACCCCCGCCGGCAGAAACCCGTCGCCGGGGATGAGCGTGATGCCGCGCTTCCGGAACCAGTCGATGGTGGCGGCCGCCGGGGCCCGCGTGTTGCCGCTGATGGCCACCACCTCTCGCGTGGACGCCGAGTAGATCAGGATCGGCGCCTCACCCCCGAACCCGTAGCTCTGGAACTCCAGCACTGCCTGGGCAAAGGCCATGGCCACCCCGGCGTCGATCG
>JANONS010000046.1:0-2041 GCA_031420915.1 Armatimonadota bacterium | reverse complement strand
CCACGCGCAGCCATCCGCGCACGCGCCCGATGGCCCCCCTCGCGCCGTTCGTCTGTTTGAGTAGCCGCATACCGCTGCGGTCCCGCGCCCCGATCTGGACCAGTCCCACCGCCGTGCTGTAGATGGGACTCTTCACGGCTTCGGTCACACCGGTAATCTGCTCGGGCGCGCCGGTCCGCGCCGGGATCTCGAGGCGCTCGCTCGCATACTGGGCGATCCCCGACAGCAGCGCCGTGCCGCCTGTCAGGACAAGCCCGCCCGGCACCAGATGGCCGTAGCCGCTGCGCCGCAGTTGCGCCCGGATCAGACCCATGATCTCGGCCATGCGGGGTTCGATGATCTCGCAGAGGGCCCGGCGGGGCAGGATACGCGGTTGGCGGTCGCCGACGTTGAACACCTCGATCAATTCCCCCTCCGCCGTCATCTCGGGGGAGGCCGCACCCGCGCGCACCTTGAGCTTCTCCGCTTCGCCGATCGGCGTGCGCAGCCCCACCGCGATGTCGTTGGTGAGGTGGGCGCCGCCGACGGGGAGGATCGCCGTGTGGCAGAGCCCGCCGCCGACGAAGACGCCGATGCCGGTCGTCCCGCCCCCGATGTCCGCCACCACCGTGCCCAGCTCACGCTCGGCGGGCGAGAGAACCGCCTCGGCGGAAGCCAGCGGCTCCAGGACGAGCTCCTCAACCTCGATCCCTGCCTGCTGGACGGACTTGACCACATTGGCCAGGACCGTCGCCAGCCCGGTGACGATGTGGGCGTCGACCTCGAGGCGGGCGCCGAACATGCCGATGGGGTTGCGGATGCCGTCCTGCCCGTCGACCATGAAGTCGCGCGGCAACAGATGGATCAGGTCGCGATCCGAGGCGGGCAGCGCGTTCATCCGCGCCGCCTCGACGACCCGCGAGACATCGGCGGACTCGATCTCGTGGTCGCTGCGGCCGATCGCGACGATGCCGCGGCTGTTGGCGGAGGCGATGTGCCCGCCGGAGACGGTGACAAACGCCGAGGTGAACCTCTGGCCGGCCATGCGCTCGGCCCGCTCCACCGCCTCCTGGATGGACCGCGTCGTCGCCTCCAGGTCGACGACAACGCCCTTGCGCAGGCCTAACGAGGGGGAGGTCCCCATCCCGACGATGTGGACCTCCCCATCCTCATCCACCTCGCCTGCGATGGCGCAGACTTTGGTGGTGCCAATATCGAGACCAGCCACCAAGCCCTTCCTCGGCACAGGTACAGCTCCAGGTCCGAGTGAAGTCCGACGTCCCCGAGGCCACGACGCGCGGCGCGCCCCGAGGTGGGCGCATGTCGATGAGGTCGCTCTTTCTGGGCGACCAAGGCCTGCTATTCCACGCCTATATGCCTACTCCTGCCTGCCTGACCGAACCAGGGCCACTCGACCAGGTCACCGATGCGCAACGTCAGGGGGAGGCGCGCGGCTTGATGATGATCTGGTCGGCGAGGCTCAGGTCGACGTACTCGAGGCGGCCCCCCAGCGCGCGCACCGCGCGCAGGATCTCCGGCGCCGCGTCCAGGCGCTGGCGCAGCCCCCGCAGGGGACCGGCGCGGATCTCCAGGCCGTCGATCGTATAGAGGAAGACCTCGCGGTCAGGGGTCACCTGCAGGTGGGCGACCTCCCCCCGTAGCGCCTCGGGCATCACTCGCAGGATGGCCAGCCCCTCCCGCACTGCCGGTGAAGGGATCTCGTGGCCGGGGGCCACCCAGGCCACCCGGCGTCCCCGCTCCGAGATCAGCATCAGGGGCGGGCGCTGTTCCGTCACTTCGACCACCGTCCCCGCGGCATCGACCACCGCGTAGCCCCGCTCGTACGGCACGGCCGCCACCGACACGCGCTCGCGCACCTGGAGGCGGACCGTGTGCGGCGGGCTCAGGCGGACGTGGGCCGCGGCGATCCGGGGGTGACGGGCCAGGCGGCGGGCGACCTCCTGCGCGTTCACCGTGAAGACGGACTGCGCTCCCGGCGACAGACCGGACGCGGCGCGCACGTCATCGGGGGTCAGCGTGCGGGCGCCCTCCACCTCTATGG
>JANONS010000045.1:0-3132 GCA_031420915.1 Armatimonadota bacterium | reverse complement strand
CCGTCTTCCAGAACGTCGCCTACCCACTGCAGGTGCGGCACGTTCCCGCTCGGCAGATCAGCGAGCGCGTGCAGCGGGCGCTCGCCCTCGTCGGGCTGGCCGGCCTGGGGGATCGTCCGGCGCCCTTTCTCAGCGGCGGGCAGCAGCAGCGCGTGGCGCTCGCCCGCGCGCTCGTCTACGAGCCGTCTGTGCTCCTGCTCGACGAACCCCTCAGCAACCTGGACGCGAAGGTGCGGGAACAGGTGCGGGAGGATCTGCGGTTGCTGCAGCGCCAGTTAGGGATCACCACCATCTACGTGACCCATGACCAGCTGGAGGCCCTCTCGCTCTCCGACACCGTCGCGGTGATGCTTGAAGGGCGGGTGGTGGAGGTGGGGGCGCCTCAAGCGCTCTATGAGCGGCCGCAGGAGCGCTTCACCAGCAACTTCCTGGGGGACATCAGTTACCTCACCGGCAGGGTCATACGCAAGCGTGACACGTCGGTGGTGATCGAAACCCCTCACGGCCCGCTGGACTGCGCGACCTCACAGGAGGTGCGGGAGGGGGAAACGGTGCTGGCGGGCATCCGCCCGGAGCACATTAACCTCCACAAAGATCGCCCGCCTGCCGTGGCCAACGTCTTCGAGGCGACCGTTACCTCCGCGCTCTTTGAGGGGACGCACATCAAATACCGTGTGGCGGTCGGGGACCTTGCCCTCCTCGTGCACAGCCGCTCCTTCTTCGCAGTGGGCGAGCGTCTCCACGCCGTCGTCGACCCCGACCGGATCGTCCTGCTGCGGGACCTTCCCCTCACCTGAACTTTCGTCGTCGATAGACAGCCCGGCGTCAACGCGTGAGCGGCGTTCGCACGATGCGCCGTACCGCCGCGACCAGGACCACCGACACCAGGCTGACCCCGACCCCCAGGGCCGCCATGCGTCCGGATTGTCCGTCGATCCACAGGTGGTAGAGCAGCGGCCCGATCGGCTCGGAGCGAGGCGTGTAGAGAAAGAGTGACGTGCTGAATTCCCGCATGAAGATCGTGGCCAGAATCGCCCATCCGGCCATGAACCCCGGCAGCAGCAGGGGCAGGAGGATGCGCCGGAACGTGACCACAAGCCCCCCGCCGCACGTCCGGGAGGCTTCCTCCAGTTCACGGTGTACCTGCACCATCGTGCTCGTCATCGCGCGGAGGCCATAGGGGAGGAAGCGGGTGACGTAGGCGATCAGCAGGATCCAGATGGTGGCATAGATCGGCAAGGGGAAACGCACGTAGCCCCACAGCAGGCCGATGGCCAGGGCGGTCCCGGGAAAGGCAAAGGGGATGAAGGTCAACCCTTCCAGCACGCCGCGCCCGACGATCTTCGTCCGCACTGTGAGGTAGGCGACGATCGTCGCGAGGATCATGCCGATCGTCGCTCCGCTCACGGCCAGCGTGAGGCTGGTCCGGATTGCTCGGTGTACCCGGTCGCTCGTCAGGAGAAACCGGTAGTGTTTGAGCGTCAGGATCTTCAACGTCCCCCAGGAGGGAACTTCATAGAACGGCAGCACGGACGTGAGGAGGAGCATCAGGAACGGCAGCAGCACGATCAGGCTCAGGATGAGGACCGCCACCGCTGACGCCGCGTACCGCCAGCGGCCGAGCGCGATCACCTGGGGCCGATACCCGCGCCCGGTAATGGTGGAGAACTGCTCCGTAACCGCGGTGGCGCGCCGGTATAGGTAGACGAAGAAGAGGGCGATCACCAGCAGGCTCATCCCGTACGTCGCCGCCAGGTTGTGATTGGGGGGATACGCGCTGAGGGCCTCCCGGAAGATTTTTGTCGTCAGCACCTCGATGCGCGCGGGCAGCGCGAGGATGGCGGGGGTATCAAAACTCTCGATGGCGCGCACGAAGTTCAACATCCCCGCGGCGAGCAGGGCGGGCAGGATCAGGCGCGCGGTGATGCGCCGGGCCACCTGCAGGGTCGGTGACCCCGCGATGCGGGCCGACTCCTCCAGCGCCGGGTCCATCGACCGCAGCGCGGCAGCCACGAAGAGGAAGGCCAGCGGCGTGAGGATCAGGCCCTCCACGAAGATCATGCCGGG
Source organism: Armatimonadota bacterium (assembly GCA_031420915.1). Classification (GTDB taxonomy): domain Bacteria; phylum Sysuimicrobiota; class Sysuimicrobiia; order Sysuimicrobiales; family Humicultoraceae; genus JANONS01. The sequence continues at coordinate 1,065 of JANONS010000045.1, read as the reverse complement.
CATCGAGTAGACGTTGAACGGCGGTAGCCCCAGGTTCCTCATCACGACCACGTTGAGCAGACCGATGCGCGGGCTGAGCAGCAGGGCCCAGGAGGTTGAGATCAGCAGCGAGGGGAGGACGTTCGGCACAAGCGCCACGAGTTCGAACAGACCTCGCCCGGGGGCATCGGTGCGGATGGTGATCCAGGCGAGCGTCGTGGCCAGCAGGATGGACAGGGCGGAGGCGCCGGCCGCGAACACGAACGACGTGCCGATCAGCCGGTATGTAGCGGGATCAGCATACGCCGTGATGTAGTTCACAAGCGTCAGCCGGCCGCGCACCCCCAGCGGCGCGTCGCTCACGCTGCCGTAGAAGAGCATCGCGGTCGGGTAGAGGGCCAGGAACGCCAGGATGATCCCGGTGGCCAGGGCCAGGATGATGATGGGATCAACTTGAGCCCTGGGGAGGGGCAGGCGCCTGGCCTCCGCAGCCGCCGGGAGGGCCATCAGCGCCTAGCGCTTAAGGAAGAACTTCCCGAACTCGTCCCTCCAGCGCCGCAGTGCCTGATCGTCCAGCTCATCCATCATGACGATGCGGAGCTTGGCCGCGTCCTTGATCGGAGGATAGATCCCCGGAACCATGACGAACTCTCCCGCGTACGCGAGCGGACGGAGGCCGACGCGTGAGGTGAACAGGTCGATGAAGAGTTTCCCCGCGTTGGGGTGGGCCGGCTTCGCCGCCAGGGCGACGTGGTGGCCTTCGGCCAGCACCGGGTTCAATCGCACGTAATCCAGCGGCGCGCCCTCCTTGCCGAAGATGCGCACGTACTTCACATACGTGATGCCCAGCGGAAACTCACCCGAAATGATCTTCTGGACCGCCGGGATGAACGAGTCGACCAGGCCCACCTGCCCGGCCAGCCCCTCGATGAACGGGCGCCAGTTGCGGCCCAGGGCTTTCTCCAGGTTCGCCAGCCAGACCGTCGTGGTGGTGTGCTGCGTGGGATCGGGCATGACGATTTTGCCCTTCCACTTGGGAGCGAGGAGCTCCATCAGCGTCTTCGGGGCGTCTTCCGCCTTCACCAG
>JANONS010000044.1:0-2707 GCA_031420915.1 Armatimonadota bacterium | reverse complement strand
GAATGTTGGCGAGGGCCACTCGCCACACGGCCTCGGCCTGCCGCACCTGTTCGGTGGCGACGGTTAGAGCCTCCGGACGAGGCGTGCGCACGATGTCGCGCTGCGCGACGGCCTGCCGGTATCGGGTCCGGGCGCCCTCGGCCTGGGCTCGCGCGGCATCCAGCACCGTGGCAGCGATCGATCCTGTCTGGAAGAGTTGCTCGGCGCGCTCCAGGTTCCGCTGCGCCTCGTCCAGCGCAGCCCGTGCCGCCTCGACGGCGGCTTCCGCCTGTTGGAGCTCTTCGGGGCGGGGACCGGCGCGCACCTGTCTCTGGGTGGCCTGGGCAGCCCGGTGGGCGGATTCGGCCCCATCCGCCTGCCTGCGGGCAGCCTCCACCGCGGCCCCTGCGCGCCCGCCCTCACGCTCGGCGGCCAGCGCTGCCGCCAGAGCCTGCTCGGTTGCCGCCCGCACCTCACCGTCGTCCACACTGGCGATGAGCGCCCCGTGGCGAATCGCATCTCCCTCGCTCACGCGCACATCCGCAAGGCGTCCGGGCACATCGAACGAGAGGTCCACGCTGCGCGTCTCAAAGATCCCGTTGACCGGCAGGGTGATCTCCAGCGTGCCACGCTTGATGCGCGCGCCGTCGACCTCCAGCGGCTGGCGCGGGAAGACGATGCCGAGCGACCATAGGAGTCCCCCGGCCGCCGCGGCAAGCAGAATGAAGAAGGCGATCCCCCGTCGACGCATTCCACTGTAGGAATTCTTCGTCGGGGCACCCATATCCCCCGGACGGAGTGCATATAATGGGTTGATGTCGGTGCTCCTGCTCTTTCTCGACGGGGTGGGGTTGGGCGAGGTGGACCCTGCCGTCAACCCCTGGGTCGGCGCCGCCACGCCCACCCTGCGCAGTCTGCTGGGTCAGCCGCTGGCCGGACGAGGCCGGGTCGAGCGCAACGGCGTGCTCCTCGTGCCGACGGATGCCACGCTGGGTGTCGATGGGCTGCCGCAGAGCGCAACCGGCCAGACCGCGCTCCTGACGGGGCTGAACGCGCCGGCGCTCGTCGGGCGGCACGTCACCGCCTACCCCACCGCGGAACTGCGCGGGCTCCTCTCCACCCACAGCCTCTTTGCCGTGCTCGCGGCCGCCGGCCGCACCGTTACGCTGGCCAACGCCTACACCGAGGAATACCACGAGGCCGTAGCCGCCCGCCGCCTCCGTCATGGCGCGATCACGTTTGCCGCCCAGAGCGCGGGCCTGCGCCTGCGGACGGTCGGCGATCTGCGCCGGGGCGAGGCTCTCTTTCACGACCTGACCAACGCGCGCCTCCGCGCCTGGGGCTATGACGTACCGATCGTGACCCCCACCCAGGCGGGGCAGAACCTGGCGCGTCTCGCCGCCGCGTGGGACCTGACCCTGTTTGAATTCTTCCTGACCGACCTCGCCGCCCACGGCCGCATCGACACGGACGCGGTGGGGATCGTGGAGATGGTGGACGGCCTCCTGGCCGGCGTCTGCGAGGCGCTCCCCCCGGACGTCACCCTGGTCGTGACCAGCGACCACGGCAATCTGGAAGACGCCCGCACGCGCACGCATACCCTCAATCCGGTACCCACGCTGGTGACGGGGCCCGCCCGCCATCACTTCCAGCAGGTGGCCGCCATCACCGACGTGACCCCGGCCATCCTCCGGAGCCTGGGGGTCGAGCCATGAACACCGGTCGATGCCCGGGGGTCGAGGCGTGATGATCCACGAGCGCACCCTGCGGGTGCTGGAGTACCCGAAGGTGTGCGACCTCCTCGCCCGGGAGACCCTGACCGTTATGGGACGGGAACGGGCGGCGGCGCTCCTGCCCGCCGCGGAGGTGGCGGAGTGCCGCGCGCGCCAGCAAGAGACGACCGAGGCGGTGGCCCTGCGCGCGGTCGGCGAAGTGCCGCTGCGGGGGACGCGCGATCTGCGCCCTCTGGTGCGCCGCGCGAACGCCGACGGCGTCCTCGATCCGCAGGATCTCCTGGACGTCGCGCAGACCCTCCAGGTGGCCCGCCGGCTCAAAGGATTCCTGGAGGGTCATCGCGCCCGGGCCCCCCGCCTGGCCGCGGTGGCCGGGCGGATCATCCCACTGGAATCGCTCGAAGGGGCCATCGCCACCGTGCTCGACGAGGAGGGACAGGTGCGGGACGATGCCAGCGCGACGCTGCGCCGCGTGCGCACCGAGCAGCGCACCCTGGATCGCCGGATCCGCGCGGCGGTGGAGGGGGTGCTGCGCAACCCGGCTTACAGCCAGATGCTGCAGGAATCCCTCATCACGGTGCGGGGCGACCGGTTCGTCGTGCCCATCAGACAGGAGGCCAAGGGACAGTTTCCGGGGATCGTGCACGATCAATCCAGCAGCGGCGCCACCGTCTTCATGGAGCCTTTGGCCATCGTCCCGCTGGGCAATCGCCGGCGGGAACTAGCGGCGATGGAGCGGGAGGAGATTCACCGCCTGCTCCTGGCCCTCTCGCGGGCGGTCGCGGCGGAGGCCGAAGCGATCTCGAGCACGCTGGAGGCGTTGGGAGCCGTGGACCTGGCGCTGGCCAAAGCCTCTCTCAGCGAACGGTTCGGCTGCACCGAACCGGCCCTGACGGAGGCCGGGGCGCTCCTCCTGCGGGCCGCGCGCCACCCGCTGCTGCTCCTTCACCAGGACCAGGAGCGGGTGGTCCCCATCGATGTCGAACTCGGCGGCC
>JANONS010000043.1:0-2294 GCA_031420915.1 Armatimonadota bacterium | reverse complement strand
CCCTCCGTCGTTGGGACGCCACCATCCAGCTCGTGGCATTTGATTTCGAGGAGACAGGGGCGGGGAGGTTCTCCGGTAGCACCGCCTATGTCAGCGCACTACGCGGCGACCAGATCGAGTTTCGCGGCGCTTTCATTTTTGAAATGATCGGCTACCGCAGCGTGACGCCGGGGAGTCAACAGGTCCCCGCCGGATTGGAGCGGATCTACCCCGATGCGGTTGGGGCGTTGGAGGGACGCGGCCGGCGGGGCGACTTCATCGCGGCGCTCGGTAGCGAGCGTGGGGAATCTCTCTTGAGCCACTTCGCCCGGTCCGCGTCGTCCGGCGCCCCCGAACTACCGCTGCTCACGCTGCCGGTGCCGGACAACCCAGCACTCCGCGATCTGTTCCGCAGCGATCACGTTCCCTTCTGGCAGGCGGACCTGTCGGCGGTGATGCTGACGGATACCGCCGACTTCCGCAATCCCCACTATCACCAACCCAGCGATCTAGCGGAAACGCTGGATCCCACCTTCTGGCGGGACGTTCTGGCAGCGACCTTGACGGCGGTGGCGGGACTGGCTGTCCCGGCTTAGGAGATCGCGGCGACCGTATAGAATAGAAGCAGTATGCAGGATGAGGTGCTGGCAGCGATCGACGCGGCCGCCGGGGAATTGTGGGACCTGGCGCTCGACATCCACGCCCACCCGGAGATCGCCTTTCAGGAGCACCGGTCGGCGGACCGTCTGTGCGACGCCCTGCAGCGGTGGGAATTCAGCGTCGAGCGTCCCGTGGCCGCGCTGGACACCGCGTTTCGGGCGGAAGCGCGCGGGCGGGATTCCGGCCCCACCGTCGCCTTTCTAGCGGAGTATGATGCGCTTCCCGAGATCGGCCACGCCTGCGGCCACAACCTGATTTGCACCGGCGCGCTCGGCGCGGCGATCGGGCTCCGGCGCGTGCTCGACCGGCTGCCGGGGAGGATCATGGTGCTGGGCACGCCGGCGGAGGAGGGCGGGGGCGGCAAGGTCCTCCTCCTGCAGCGGGGCGCCTTCAAGGGCATCGATGCCGCCCTGATGTTTCACCCGAGCGGCCTGACGCTATCTTCGCGCGGCTCGCTCGCCTCGTTCCGCCTCAAGGTGCGCTTCCTGGGCAAACCCGCCCACGCCGCCGCCGCTCCGCACGAGGGGCTCAACGCGCTCGATGCGATGGTCCATCTCTTTGTCGGGATCGGCCTGCTGCGACAACAACTGCGGGATGACGCCCGCGTCCACGGCATCATCACCTACGGCGGCGCCGCGGCAAACATCATTCCCGACCGGGCGGAGGCGCACTTCTCGGTGCGCGCCATCGACCGGGAGTATGCGGAGGTCGCGCTGGGCCGGGTGATTGACTGCGCCCGGGGCGCGGCAACGGCGACCGGGACGACGCTGGAGCACGAGGTCGTGCCGGGCTACGATGCGATCCGCCCCAACCGTCCGCTGGCGGACGCCTTCGCCCGCCATCTGGAGCATCTGGGCTGGCCGCTGGACCCTCTGCCCGAGCGTCCGCGCATGGGCTCAACCGATATGGGAAACGTCAGTCACGTCCTCCCGGCGATCCACCCGTACGTCAGCATCGGTCCGCGCGAACTGAAAGGCCACACGGTGGAGTTCAGAGAGGCCTCGGCGTCGGACGGCGGGCGAGCAGGAATGCTGGCGGCGGCGAAGGCGATGGCGCTCGTGGCGCTGGACGTTTTGAGCGATCCGGAGTTTCTGGCCGAGGTGCGGCAGGATTTCGCGGAAGGCCGCTAGTTGACGACCCGGACCCACCCGCGCATGCCATAGGCATAATGCCCTGGGGCGTGACAGCCGATCAGCAGCACGCCGGGGCGCGAGAACGTGTAGGTGGTCTCGGCCTGCGTCCCAGCCGACACGGACACCTCTCCCGGGACCCGGTCGTGCACGGGTTCCGTCCCCGTCTCATGCCGGCGCTGGATCGCTTCGTCCCCAAGGATGAACTCGTGATCGATCGGATCGGTGTTGGTGATGACGAAGCGCACCGTCACACCGCGCCGGAACGTGAAGCGCGCCGGCACGAAGCGCGAGTGCTTGATGGTGATTGCCACGGTCTGCGGGCTCTGTGGCGGTTCCTGGGCCCAGCCCCAGGCGGCCAGGGTCGCTGAGGCCAGGGTGGCCGCGACGAGCATCACGGTGAGCGCGGAGATCGGGGGGCGCTTCATCACACAGCCTTCTGGTCCGCACGCCGCGCCGCGCCCGCGCTGAAGAGCAGGAGAGCCAGGGGGAGGATGGCAAGCCCGGCCGCCACGCGCGAGAGCT
>JANONS010000042.1:0-2059 GCA_031420915.1 Armatimonadota bacterium | reverse complement strand
GCCTGAAGGGCAACTCGCCCCACCCAGGTGAACTGGCAGCGTGGACTGCCTCTTACTTAGCCGTCGGTCCGGTTGCTACTGGGCTTCGCCTCCCCTCCGCTAATCTCCTTTCGGCGCCGGTGGGCGTCGAGTATCGCACATTCTTGCTACCCCGTGTCGTTAACCACCACCCACGGACCAGTCTAAAGGCCACCGCAGCAGCGACAACAGCCGCAATATAGAGAGCCGGCCAGCGGTTGCTGAAGAGGAGCGCGAGCCACGCCACTCCGACAGCCACCAGGACCGCCGCATTGAGTGTCTGCTGGGGTCGCGTCTCATAGGCCGCATCCGTTGCCTCGACAAGGGTATAGACGACTGCGCGGTATGCTCTCCGCACCCCGCTTCCTGCGGAGGGAGCGAGGGGTCGTTCATCAGGTTGGGCCCCAACCCGGCCGATCTCGGGGAACAGACGAAACCCGACGGCGATGCCCGCCAGAGACAACCCCGCCATGCCTAATACAGCCTGACGCACTCCGACAAAGTCGGCGAGTGCGCCGAAGACCAACACCGCGGCAACCCGTATGCCCGCTGCTGCGACCTGCCGGGTGGCGAGAACCCGACCGAGCACATGGGAGGGGGTCACCTCCATGAGTGTCGTAGACAAGCTCACGTAGAGCACGATGTTGGCAAACCCTACCCAGAAGATCGCGGCATAGAGCATGCCCGCGTTCACGGACAGCCCCGCTGCCGCGGTGGCCACGATCCATCCGAGAAAGCCACCCGTAATCAGGCGTCCCTTGGGAATCCGGCTTCCGTACCAGCCCAGAAGGAGCGATGAGATGACGAACCCAACACCCCACACCCCGTTAAACCAGCCAAACTGCTCGTTGGTGAGCCGCACCTCCCCCATGGCGAGTGGTGTCTGGAGAGAGTTGAGGCCCGAGACCCACCACCCCAGGAAGAGAATCGTCAGGAGACCTAATTGCAGCCGGTCGGTGCGAATGTACCTGAAGCCTTCCTTGATATCCGACATGATGCGTCCCGCCAGCTGACCCGCCTCCCGCGCCGCGAGTGGAGCCAGGGAAAGGAAAGCCAGTAGGACCGCCGAGGCGAAGTAGGATGCGGCATCCACATACATCGCCGTCTCGTACCCCATCCTCTGCACAACGATTCCGGCCAGCACCGGACCGATGATTTCGGTCCCAGTGTCCATAGTCGTGAGGAAGGAGTTGGCTGGCATGAGATCGCTCTTCGAAACGCTCTGGGGAATCACGGCCAGCCCCGCGGGGCGGAAGAACGCAGAGGCGCATGAGACCAAGAAGAGGTCGATGTACACAAACCGGATGTTGATTCCCATCAGCCAGGGGATGAGCGCTACTAGAATGCCGCGCGCAACGTCGGAGAGGATCATGATCCATTTGCGGTTCCATCGATCCACCAGGGCGCCCGCAAACAGTCCGACAACAATCGGCCCGGCCATGAGCGCAGTGATCGCGTATGAGACCGAGAGGGCGGAGCCCGTGGTAAAGTACACCCACAGCGAAATGGCCACAAAGTGGAACCGGTCGCCTAACTGGGAAATGCCCTGGCTGGTCCACAGGAGGGCGTAATTCCGGTTGCGCATGAGCGCGAGAAAGCCGCTCGGTCGGGCTGGAAGACTAATAGCCTCTTGAGGCATGGAGGGGCCCCCAAATGCCTTGTAACCTAGGCCTATTTCCCAGCACATCACTCCTTCTCCTGCCCAACGGCTGCGGTCAGTCAGTCCCTGACGGCGCCGCAAAGCGGGACGGGGCGCGGCCGGACGGGGATAGGTGGTCGGGCAGAAACGGACGGTGCTGGGCGGAAACAAGAGAGGGCAGCGATTTCCTCTGCCCTCATACCTTCGACTGACGAGGCGCCGGCGTTCTCCTAGAACACAACCTCCGTGACGCCGTTCCGGTGGCGGACGACCACCAGGTTCCCGCTCTGCTGCAACTTCCTCAACGCAGGCGTCATCCCGCTGACCCGGACCGTCCGAAAGGCCAACTCGCCACGATCACGCCCCTTGAAGGCCTTCCCGCACGTGGTGCAAAAGATGCCG
>JANONS010000041.1:0-7781 GCA_031420915.1 Armatimonadota bacterium | reverse complement strand
CCTCCATCCCGGAACGACACGTCCCCTCGGGCGCCCCCGCCACGCCGCGACCCGAGGCCCCCCCAGCACCGACCCCGGCCTCGCCGCGAGCTGGAGCGCCCACACCTTCCGCGGCAGACGCCCCGCTCACCCGGATGCGGCAGACGATCGCGCGCCGCATGACGGAGAGCAAACAGCAGGCCCCGCACTTCTACGTCACGGTCGAGATCCTGATGGACGCGGCCCTCGGTCTTAGAGAGCAGCTGAACAAGGACCTGGGGGAGAAGGTCGTCTCCGTCAACGACCTGGTGCTCAAGGCGGCGGCGATGGCCCTCCGCACCTTCCCCAACCTCAACGCCTCCTTCGTCGGAGAGACCGTGCGCCGGCACCTTGAGATCCACATGGGGTTCGCCCTGGCCCTACCGGAGGGCCTGCTCGTCCCGGTCATCCGGCGCTGCGACCAGAAGGGCATCGCAGAGATCGCCCGCGAGGCTAAAGACCTCGGGGAGCGCGCGCGCCAGGGAAAACTGCGGCCGGAGGAGTTGCAGGGCGGGACCTTCACGGTGAGCAACCTGGGGATGTTCGATGTGGAGAGTTTCGCCGCGATCATCAACCCGCCCCAGGCCGCCATCCTGGCGGTGGGGAGTGCACAGTCGCGCGCGATCGCGGACGGCGGCGCGGTGCGGGCCGCACACGTCATGAAGGCCACGCTCTCCGCCGATCACCGGGTCACGGACGGGGCGGAGGCCGCCCGCTACCTAGGCGAGGTCAAGCGGCTCCTGCAGAATCCCACGCTGCTCGCCTAGAGCGATGCTCTGATGATTTCTTCGGCCTGAGGAAGGATCGCGTTCCAGTCCGCCTGCGGGTCGCGGGTGACGGTGATGAAGTCGTTGAGCACGAAGACCTGGACGACGCCCGGAATCTCGAGGAGCCGCTGGGCGAAGTCCACATCCGCGGCCTCCGCCGCGGATCGGAAGGTCCGGCTCCGCCCCTCCGTGAGCCGGCGGTTCACCACGAACTTCAGCGCGTTGATGTTCGGCGTCGGCTGAACCTCGACGCTCACCTCGTCCACGTGCGCCTCCTCGTCGACATCGCCCGGCGGCGCTCCGCCCGTCAGTGCAGCCGCTGGTCGGTCTTCCCCCCCGGCAGCTCGCAGTACCAGGCGGCCAGGCGGGAGAACGAGATGATCGGCCCCAGCGTCGCCCGCACCCCGCTGCCGACGCGCTCCGGCGAGACGATACCGCTGCCCGTGATCAGAGACCAGCGCAGCTCGACCGCGGCGGCCAGCTGCAGCGCCAGTTCCGTCGTGATGAGGTGCGCGTCGGCCAGGGGCAGGAAGACCTCCCAACGTCGTGCCGGCCGGGGAATGCTGAACATGTTCAACATCGCCTTGGCGATCCCCGTGGCCGCGCCCACCGCGTTGCTGTACCAGCCGATCACCTGCCCGATCCGCTCGGTGTCGCGCCTCGGGCGCTCCAGATCCCGCGTCGCCTGGTCGAGAATCGCCACCGAGCCCAGGATCCTGGCCAGGCGCCATCCGATGCGGATGGGATCCAGGTACCTGGGCGGCTGGGGAAGCATATAGCCATTCGTCGCCGCAACAGCGAGCCCGAGGTTGCGCGTCTGCAGGATGGCCTCCCTCGCCTCTTCCACCAAGGTGTGGCTCTCTTCCTCAATGCGCGCGTCCATCCGGCGCACGAACTGCTCCCGTGCGGCCGGCTCGTTGTCGACCAGCAGGGTGCCCCCGCGGAGAATCTCATAGACCACCGGCAGGATGTGTGTGTTCAGCGCAAAGGGCATCAGAATCCCGGGATGACCGCCGAGCGGGCTCTGGTCGGAGAGCCGTTCCAGATAGGCGCTGATCGCCTCCTCCTCCATACGCTCGGGAAAGAGGAGGGCCAGCTCGATGTCGGTATCCGGCCAGGACTGCCCCCCGCTGTACGCGCCGTAGAGATAGACGGCGGCGACATCGGCGTCCCGGCTGAAGAAGGCCCGCAGGGCCTCTATGACTTCCATGTCTTCATGATACTACGCTGCATCCGGGGGAAAGGTGAGGGGGGCTTGCGAAAAGGCAGCGCCGACGCCGCGCGGCGGAAGTTAGGCCGGGCCGCTCCCGAAGGAGTACCTCCTCCCATCTTCAGCCCACGTGCGCCGGCACGCGTACTTTACCAAGGCTACCCTGACAGGGTCAATCCGGAATCTTCGTTCGCTCGCTGTGGACGGTGTGGACAGGGTGGATAAGGATCGTGTGATCAGACGATGCGGTCCACGACCATCGCGGTGAAGAGCAGCGCGAGGTAGGCGATGGAATAGCCGAACAGGCGCACCGCCGGACGGGTGCTATCCTCCCGCCCGATGGCCAGTGCCAGATGAATGAAGCCAGCGCCAAGCAGCACCGCCGCGACCAGGTACACTGCCCCCGCCCCACCGAACGGCCCGAGGAGCAAGGTGACGGCGACCAGCGCCAGGGAATAGCGCACGATCTGGCGTCTGGTCTCCTCCGGGCCGGCGACCACCGGAAGCATGGGGATGCCCGCCGCCGCATACTCCTGCCGCCGCACGAGGGCCAGGGCCCAGAAGTGCGGCGGGGTCCAGAGGAAGATGATCGCAAAGAGCACTACCGCGGGCAGCGCCACATGGCCCGTCACCGCCGCCCAACCCACCAGCGGCGGCACGGCGCCCGCTGCGCCACCGATCACGATGTTCTGCGGCGTCGATCGCTTCAACCAGATCGTGTAGACGAGGACGTAGTACAGAATTCCCGCAAACGCCAGACCCGCGCTCAGCCAGTTCACAAGCCACCCCAGGATGGCGACCGAGGAGACGGCCAGCAGGAGGCCGAAGCTGAGCGCCCGCCCGGGTGGAATCCGGCCCGCCGGCACGGGCCGCCGCCGCGTCCGCTGCATCACGGCGTCGACATCCCGGTCCCAGTACATGTTGATCGCGTTCGCCGCCCCCGCGGCCAGCGCGCCCCCGAGCAGCGTCGCGGCCAGGAGCGCCAGCGGAAGTCGTCCACCCGCCGCCACGACCATCGTCGCCGCGGTCGTGCCCAGCAGCAGCAGGATGATGCGCGGCTTGGTGAGTGCCAGGTAGTCCCCGGCTGCCTGCCGCCAGCGCGGAGGCTGTGCGGACACCGCCTGGGCCGGCCAGACGAGTCCCGCGATCGCGACGAGGGTGCCGAAGAGCATCGTAGCGGTCAACAGGTGCAAAACGGTGATGGGCGGCGCGACCCTCGTGAAGATGTTGAGCGCGCCCAGACCGATCTGCACGATCACGAGCGCGGCGGCGGCCGCGGCCAGGCGGCGGACGGGAGCGACGCTCTGGCGGGCCTGCACCACCAGCGCCACCACGACAAGCGCCACCACGAGCGCGCCCGCACGGTGCAGGAAGTGGATCAGCACCTGACCCGTAAGCGGGGGAACGAGGCTGCCGCGGCAGAGAGGGAAATCCGGACAGGCCAGGGCGGCGCCACTCGCGCTCACATAGCCGCCGAGCGCGATCTGCGCCAGCGTGACACCGGCGGCGAGCGTTGCGGCGATCCGCAGCCGCGGCGGCGCGATGATGGGCGCCTGCTCACTCTGCCACACCGATGCGTAGAGAAGCAGAAGCGTCGCCAGGAAGGCCATCGCGGTACCCAGGTGCGCCACCACCAGCCCGGCGGTCAGCGCGCTCCGGACGGTGAGCCCACCAAGAATGACCTGGACGCCCAGGAGCGCGGTGGCCAGCAGCGCGGTCCGCAGGAGCGCCGCATCCCTGCGGTGGAACCGCCACACGCGCGCGGCCAGGATGAGCGTGAGCACGCCCACGACCGAGGCGGCGAGCCGGTGGCTGTACTCCACCAGGATGGGACCCGCAAGCGGCGGGATCAGCCGACCGTGGCAGAGGGGCCAGTCCGGACAGGCCAGCCCCGCGCCGGTCGCGCGCACGATCCCCCCCAGGGTGATCAGCACGACCGTCAAGGCGATGCTCCAGGCGGTGAGTCGGCGGAGACGAGACATTCTGATCGTGATATTCGACAGACTGCGGCGCCGCTCCCGGTAGGGTACACGGCGGTTGGCCTGAACGGCTACACTAGGGTTATGTTTTGGCGGGGGTGGCACGACCCACCGCCCTGGAGGGAGGCAGCATGGAGATCGGCATGGTGGGGCTGGGGCGCATGGGCATGAACATGACCCGGCGCCTGGTCCGCGGGGGGCACCGCGTCGTGGTCTTCAACCGGAGTCAGGGGCCGGTCGAGGAGGCCCGCCGCGAGGGGGCGGTCGGCGCGCGGTCGCTCGCCGAACTGGTGCAGCATCTCAACATCCCCCGCACGGTCTGGCTCATGGTCCCCGCCGGCGATCCTACCTCCAAGATGCTGGAGGCGCTGATCCCGCACCTCCCGCCGGGCGACACGGTCGTCGATGGTGGCAACGCCTACTATCGTGACTCGCAGCGGCGCGCCGCCCTGCTCACGGAGCACGGCCTCCACTTCCTGGACGCCGGGGTGAGCGGTGGGATCTGGGGGCTGGAGGTGGGCTACTGCCTGATGATCGGCGGGGAGGAGGCGCCCTTCCGCCGGCTGGAGCCGGTGTTCCGGACCCTCGCCCCAGCGGACGGGTACGCGCTCGTGGGTCCGCACGGCGCCGGCCACTTCGTGAAGATGGTGCACAACGCGATTGAGTACGGGATGCTGCAGGCGATCGGCGAGGGATTCGAACTCATGGAGGCCTCCGGGTTTCCCCTCGACCTGCCCCGGATCGCGGACCTCTGGAACCACGGCAGCGTCGTGCGGTCCTGGCTGATGGAACTGGCTCAACGCGCGCTCGGGGCGGATCCCCACCTCGAACAGATCCGCGGGTATGTCGACGATTCCGGAGAGGGCCGCTGGGCGGTGGTGGACGCGATCGAACGGGCCGTGCCGCTCCCGGCCATCACCCTGGCGCTGCAGGCGCGGTTCCGCTCTCGCCAGGCGGACTCGTTCTCGGCGAAGGTCATCGCGGCTCTCAGGCAGCAGTTCGGCGGCCACGCCATTCAGGAGAGCTAAAGGAGGGCCAGGGGGAGCATCACCATGGAGACGATGCTCAGCGATCGCCTGCGCGAAGGCCTCCGCCTGCGCCGCATGCCCTCCCCCTGCGCGGTCGTCATCTTCGGCGCCACCGGCGATCTGGTGCGCCGCCGCCTCATCCCCGATTTGTACAACCTGGCCCGCAAAGGGCTGCTTCCCGGGGCCTTCGCCGTGGTGGCGGTGGCGCGCCGGCCGTTCTCAACCGACACGTTCCGGCAGCAGATGCAGCAAGCGGTTCACGAGAGTGCCGAGGTCCCCTACGACCGCACGGTCTGGGAGATGTTCGCGGAAGGGATCCACTACGTGCAGAGCGAGTTCCACGATCCGGAGGGCTATCGCCGTCTAGGCGCGGTGCTGGCGGACCTCGACCGGCAGCGCGGCCTGGGCGGGAATCGCCTCTTCTACCTGGCGACCCCGCCGAGCGCGTACCACATCATCATCGACCGGCTCGGTGAAGCCCGCCTCGCGGGGGAATGGACAACCGGGTGGGCGCGAATCATCGTCGAGAAGCCCTTCGGCGTCGATCTGGAGACCGCCCGCGCCCTCAACCGCAAGGTCATGGAGGTCTTCCGCGAGGCCCACGTCTACCGCATCGATCACTACCTCGGCAAGGAAACGGTGCAGAACCTGATGATCTTTCGCTTCGCCAACACCATCTTCGAGCCGATCTGGACCCGGCAGTATGTCGATCACGTCCAGATCACAGTGGCGGAATCGGGCGGCATCGGCGACAGGGGCGGTTATTATGAGGAAGCGGGCGTCGTCCGCGACATGTTGCAGAATCACCTGCTGCAACTGTTGACCCTCGTGGCCATGGAACCCCCGACGGCCATCGAGGCAGATGCCGTGCGGGACGAAAAGGTGAAGGTCCTGCACGCCGTCCGTCCCTTCACCCCCGAACAGGCCCTGGCGTTCGCCGCGCAAGGCCAGTATGGGCGTGGCGCCGTCGACGGGGAGGAGGCGCCCGCCTACCGCGAGGAAGGGCGGGTGGCCCCCGACTCCCCGACCCCGACCTACATCGCCGTCAGGATGGAGATTGAGAACTGGCGGTGGGCGGGCGTCCCCTTCTACCTGCGCACCGGCAAACGCCTGCCGAAGCGCGTCACGGAGATTGGCATTCAGTTCAAGCTGCCGCCGCTCATCCTCTTCCGGCACGCCGGCGTGGAGGATCTGGAACCGAACGTGCTCACCCTCAACATCCAGCCGGATGAAGGGATCACGCTTCGGTTCGCGGCGAAGGTGCCGGGCCAGGCCACTCGCATCCGCTCGGTGAACATGGACTTCAACTACGGGACCTCCTTCGGCGTCGAAGAACCCACGGCCTATGAGCGCCTGCTGCTGGATGCGATGGTGGGCGACCGCACCCTCTTCGCCAGGCGCGACGAGGTCGAGCAGGCCTGGTCGCTGGTGACGCCCATCCTGGAGGCCTGGACGGCCGCGCCTCCGGTTGACTTTCCCAATTACGAGGCGGGTACCTGGGGTCCCGCTGCGGCAAAGGCCCTTATCGAACGGGACGGGCGCCGCTGGCGGCGGCTCTAGGGATGAGGATGCTGCAGTCGTGAGCACCGCGGCCCTGCATCCGCTCCTCGACACCCCCCGCCGCGTGGACGTGCGGGAGATCCAGCGAGAACTGGCGGAGCTCTGGCGGTCCGCCGCGGAGACGTCGGAGGCCGAGCACCAGGTGCTCAGCCGGGCCTGCACGCTGACCCTCGTCGCCTATGCCGCGACGGCGACGGCGGGGACGCCGCTCGGAGAGGTCATCGCGCAGACCAGCCAGCGTCACCCGGCGCGGGCGATCCTGCTGATCAATGATCCTGACGCGAAGGCGTTGGAGGCGTGGGTCGGGGCCTCCTGCCAGGTGCTGCGGCGGAGTCACAAACAGATCTGCTGCGAGCAGGTCACCATCCGTGCGGCCCCCGAGGCCCAGGACCGCATCCCCAGCATCGTCCGCCACCTGGTCGTGCCCGACATGCCGGTCTTCCAATACTGGCCGGCGCCCGCATCGGGGGACGAGCTCTTCCAGGATCTTCTTGACGTGGCGGACCGCGTCATCATCGACGCCGCGGCCTTCCCTGACGGCGCGGCCGGTCTTCTGGCCGCGGAGACCCTCGTCGCGGACCGCCAGGGTGTCGATCCGGCGGGCGCCGTCGCCCTCAGCGACCTGACCTGGGGCCGCCTGACGGTGTGGCGGGGACTCACCGCCCACTTCTTTGATCCGCCGCACACGACCTACCTGGACCAGATCCGGCAGGTGCGGGTGGCACACGCCCCCTCCTCCAGGTCCCAGGGCCTGCTGTATGTGGGGTGGCTGGCGGGACGCCTGAGCTGGCGGGTGGAGCAGGCCTTCAATCGCGGGAAAGGCCCGTGGCGTGCCGTTATGGTCGACGCGGGCGGCCGCGGGATCACCGTCTCGCTCCATCAAGAGTCGCGATCGCCTCTTGCGGCGGGCGCCCTGCTCTCGAGCACAATCGTGGCGGAGGGCACCGGAGGAGAGCGCGCCGAAGCGACCTTTTCCATCGTCCGCAACGATGATGCCGGCAGCGTGATCGCCGTCTCAGAGGTCGGGGGCGGACCCGCGATCAGACGTGCGCTGCCGCTGGAGGCGCAGGACGAAGCCTCGTTGCTCTCGGCGGAGCTCGACGTCCTCGGTCACGACCGCGTCTATGAAGGGGCCCTCCGCACCGTTCGGGCCCTCCTCGGGCAGGCATGACGCGGCGGGCGGGATGAGCCGGCGGGCAGGAATGACCGGTGAGGTCTC
>JANONS010000040.1:0-15649 GCA_031420915.1 Armatimonadota bacterium | reverse complement strand
CATCTTCGGGGAGAAGGTGGTCATGCGGATCCTCGACCAGTCGACGCCCCTCATCGGCCTCAACCGCCTGGGTTTTCACACCAATACCCTGCGCCAGTGGGAACAGGCGATCAGCACCCCGTACGGCATGATCCTGGTCACCGGCCCCACCGGCAGCGGGAAGACAACCACCCTGTACGCCGCCCTGGGAACGATCAACACCCTGGAGAAGAACATCGTCACGGTGGAGGACCCGGTCGAGTATCAGTTGCCGCGCATCAATCAAGTGCAACTGAATGTGAAGGCGGGGCTGACCTTCGCCACAGGCCTGCGCAGCATCCTCCGGCAGGACCCCGACATCATCATGGTCGGCGAGATGCGCGACCGCGACACGGCGGAGATCGGCATCCAGGCAGCGCTGACCGGCCATCTCGTCCTCTCCACCCTGCACACCAACGACGCCTCTACGGCGGTCAGCCGCCTGGTGGACATGGGGGTGGAACCATTCCTCATCTCTTCGTCGGTGATCGCCATCCTGGCGCAGCGCCTGGCCCGGCAGATCTGTGAACACTGCAAGATCGCCTACACGCCGCCCCCTGATGCCCTGAAGCGGCTGGGCCTCGATCCGGCGGGGGAGGTCTCGATGTTTCGGGGACAGGGGTGCGAGGAGTGCCGGTTCACCGGCTACAAGGGGCGGATCGCTATCTTCGAGCTCCTTGTGATGAGCGATGGGATCCGTGGCCTGGTCGTGCGCCGGGCACCCTCAGTCGAAATCAAGGCACTGGCCGTCCAAGAGGGGATGCAGACGCTGCGGGACGACGGGTTGGAGAAGGTCCTCTCAGGCGTGTCGACGATCGACGAGATCCTGCGGGTGGTGTACGTCGGGGACTAGGCCTGCTCACCCGCCGGTCTGCGGCTACTGATCCTTCCAGGACCTCAACCTGGTGAAGTTCCCGAATGTTGCTCCCGGGATTGCAGCCGTCGGATCATACGTAAAGACGAAATCCCGGTCGATGTCGACCGTGTGCGCCAGCACGGCGCCATACATGTTTCCGATACTCGTGCCGCGGTCCTCGTCCCATGTGCCGTACGGCACGATGAACGTGCCCACGATGATGCTGGCGCGGTCGATCTGGACCGCGGCCGGACTCTGCGCCGTGGACCGCACCCACACGATCACCCGACCCGCCGGCGCCGGCGCCGGCGCGGCCTGGGTATCAGTCGGCAGCATGCCGAACCGTCCGTATTGGCCCACGACGAGCCCCTGCCCGGTCAACTCGCCGATGCGCAGGTCGAGCCGGCCGTCGCCGAGAATGATCAATCGCCCGCAGCGACCCATCGTCAGGGTGCGCACGTTCACGACGGTGGTGGTGCCTGCGGCCCCGGTCTGGATCCGAAGATCGGAGAACGGTGTAGCCCCGGTGCAGCCGCCCGGGCCGCCCGCGGACGCCACGGTGATCTGGTTCCAGCCATACCCCGTGGTGGCATCCATCGTCCACCCAGCGGTGGTGACGAGCTGGTCGCTGGTGCCCGGCGAGAACGTCGGCAGCGTCACGGTGGGGCACAGCGGACCGGGCGCGAATGGCGTGGTCGTCCCCTGCACCTGGAGGCCGCAACCCACAGAACAGGAGATGGCGCCGGTAGCACGAGCACTCCCCGTGTAATAGCCGTTGTTGGTGAAGGGCGGCGGCGGATCGGCTCGCACACGCGAGTAGTTCCCTGAGGGCCCGGCCAGGGTGATGGTGCCGTTGGAGCCGACGTCCCCGTAGATCGTGATGCCCTGGTTGACGATGACCGAGCTGTAGGCACAGACGGCATAGCCCGTGAGTCCCTCCGGAAACCCTTCGACCGCCGCCACGATCGTCCGGCGCGGACCGCTCACGGGCAGGGTCCCCGTCGAGACGATCCGCCTGAACGCCGCGTAGGCGCCCGCGCACGGCAGGGTCGATCCATCAATACACCCCACACTGACCACGGCGGAGCCCAGCACCGTTGACGCATCCGTAATCGAGATCGTCTCCCCCGCGTAGAGATTCGCGCCGGTGGTCTGCAGTTTCCCCAGCGCGTAGTGGACGCCCGCCTCGGCGACATTGAACACCCTGACGCCCTGCAGCTGGCGGATCCCCGCGGCGAGGTCAGCGGAGATGAGCAGCATAACGCCGGTGGTGATGACGGTGAGGAGGCCCATGACCAGGAGGATATACATCATCACCGCCCCGCGGCCGTCCCTGACCGTTTCCATGATCCATCCAACGCATCGCAGGCTCCACCGTCGGCGCATCGCAGGCTCCTTCCTAGTAGTCCTCGTTGAGGTTCTTCCAGTCATTCGCGTTGGGTTCCGGGTTCCGCAACATCACGTCACGCGTCCACGTCTGCGTCTGCACCCCAGACCGTCCCTGTGACCCCTGGACGGTGAGGGAGATGCGAATCAGCCGAATGCGCCGGATCTGCGTGGGATCGGTTAGCGCCGTGATCCGGGCGCCGGCCACGGAAAAATAGTCGAACGTCAGGCTGGTGACCGTAATCCGCGGGTCGGAGAGCGGGGTTTCGATCACCGCCGCCCCACTGGCGCAGGGCTGGCGATACTCGATGACCACGGTGGTACCGGTGACGGGATCGCTCCCGAGCCGATACCCAAGCGTCATGACCTCATTCCCTGCTGCCCCGTCGGAGTTCAGGATCTCTCCGCTCACGTAGACACTGTTCGCTGTCGGACGCAGGGCCGGGTCCAGGGCGACCACCATGTCTTTGCAGCGATCCGCACTCTGGTCGGCTGGTTTCAGGTTGAGGCCCGCATTCCGCGACCGCTCGGACATCCATTCCAGCGCCTGCCGCGCGGTTTCGGTGTCGGCGGACCGCACCGCGACGATGAGCTTGCTCCGGACGGCGACGCCCACCAGCGTGGACATCGACCCCGCCAGGGCGGCCATCAGGGTAACGACCACCAACAGCTCGATGAGGGAGAGCCCCGTCTGGTCGCCGAGCCGGTGGGTCCCGGCGGCCAGAGACGGACGGGCGTCTGTACTCGCGGGGCTACGGCGCTGCCGCATAGGTGAAGTTCGCGACGTATGTGCTGAGGATCGTATAGGGTAGAGATGAAGGTGTTTCGTACAGACGCACGGTCAGCTTTCTCAGCGGCAATCCGGTGACATCCGCCGCGCTGATGACCGCACGGTCGAATCCCGCCGGGATGCGCGGCTCGGTCAGATCGCCATACGAGGTGTATCCCGTGCTCCTGGTGAGGGTGCGTGTGCCGGCAGCGACGTCGTCGGCCAGAAAGGCGTAGCCCTGCACACGGAGGTAGTCGAGTTCTGCCTGAACCCAGGCGGCAGCCTCAGCCCTCACCTTCCCGCGGCGCGCCTCTGTCATCCCATAGAGCAGACCGCCCAGCACGGTCGTCACCATCAGGCCGAGCAGCGCCATCGCCACGACCACCTCGACGAGGGTAAACCCGCCGGGGGCACGGTGGGGCGGCCCGACGATCCGGGGATCACGGTTCACTGTACGACACCCGTCCCGTTCCGGCCTGGATCCTGATCGTGTAGGAGCGCCCGGTGGAACTGCTAGTCACGGATATCGTTCCCACGGCGATCGGCACCCCACGTCGATCAAACGAGCATGCATTTGCAGGACACGTGGTCGTCATCGCGATATCGGATGGCAGTGTCTGCTGCCGGAGCGTTCCGCCGCTGAGCGCGGAGATCGTGTAGGTCCCCGCCGTCACGGTCACCGTGACCGTGGTACGCCGGGTGAGCGCGGCCTGGCGCCCGGCGGCAATGTCGTAGGTCATGGATCGCACCCGCCCATCGATCCGTTCACGGGCCAGGGCCAGCCGCATGCCCGAGACGCTCATCCCCACGAGGATCCCGACCAGCGAGAGCACGATCACCCCCTCCAGGAGCGAATACCCGTGCTCGCCACCGGAGGCTCGATGCTCGCGGCGGGGGCGGGTATCCCTGGGGGGGAGCGAGTGTCTGCGCGTCGGCAACACCACAGCACAAGGGCCTATGCCCCAGAGAGTACGCTTTCAGTCGGTCTGGCAGCCCATCACAACACCGCGGGGGCGTGGACCGGGTGGAAGTCCACGCCCCCATGCGGTGCGGGGGGGCCGGGGTACATCGTTCACCCCGGGTCGTACACCAGGGGTCTTACACCAACGCGGCTGCCAGCTGGCTGTTCCGCTTCATCTCCAGGCGGATGCGCCCCAGGTTGCAGCGGGCGTTGCCCACCACGACCAGCAGCGCGTCCGGGCCGGCAGGGCCCACGACCACGGGACCCTCCTCGAACTCCATCAACAGCCCCCGGATCATGCCGCGGACCATCTCGGTCCCCATGGCCTCCGCCGCGGCGATGTTGCTGGCCACGATGGCGGCCACGCCCTCGAGGTCCACATCTTCGGTGGAGATCCCCTCGATCACAAAACCGTCCCGTCCCACAACGAGAACCGCCAGCACGCCTTCCACCTTGGCCAGTTCCGACAGGACATCTTTAATCTGCGACATCAGACCACTCCCCCGATAATCTGCGACATCAGTCGATTCCTTCCATCACAGTGGAGACGCCCTTCGACGGGCTGAGGAGCCCCCGCAGCTTGTCGAGCGAGCTCGCCAGCACCCGCGAGACGTGTTTCTGCGAGATGCCGATGCGCCGGGCCGCCTCCATCTGCGTGAGGTCGGTAAAGAACAGATAGTAGAGCACCCGACGCTGCAATGGGTTGAGCTTCTCCATCGCGTCAAAGAGCACGATCTTGTCCTCGTGGTACGGGCCATTCGACTTGTGGCGCAGGTGGTCGCGGTCAACGCGGAGTTCGCCGGTCTCCTCGTCCGCCTCGAGCGAGATGGTGCGCAGGACTTCGCGCGTCTTCAACACCTCCAGCAGCCCCTCTTCCTCCACGTTGAGTTCGGAGGCCAGCTGGTCGATGCCGGGAAAGCGCCCCTCCTCGCTGATATACCGCCCCACGGCGTCCTCAATCTGGTGATTGAGTTTCTGCAGCCAGCGGGGCTTGCGGATGGTGTCGCGGTGGTCGCGGAGGTAGTGGCGGATCTCCCCGCGGATCAGGTGGCTGGCGTACGTCACGAATTTGACTCCCCGCGAGCAATCAAACAGCTCGATCGCGTTGAGCAGGCCGATGAAACCCACCTGCATCAGGTCATCGGTCGGGACGCCCGCGAAGATGAAGTCCGACACGATCCGTCTGACCAGGGGGGTGCAGGCGACGACGATCTTTTCCTGAAGGTCGGGATCACGCGTCTCGACGTAGCGTTCGATGAGGATGTCTTCGTCTCTCGGGGGGCGCTGCTCCGTCTCCGGGAGGCCCCGCCGCTCGAAACGGCCCGCGGGCGTGCTCCCATTGGGCGTCGTCCCGTTGGGCGACGCCCCATTCCCTCGACGGGCGTACGTTCGTGATGCCGGCGTGAAGCGCGTACTGGTCTGCCCACGAGCTGCCATTAGAGTCACCCCTCTGGCGGCGTTGGCCCCGAATCCGGTGAGAATGCCCTCTGCAGGTTGAGCCTGTCGGGGCGGCAGGCTCAGCGCGGCGACGAATGCTGCGGCGAAAGTGTGACGACCGCCTAAAAGTGAAGTCCCCCTCGGTGGAACCACCGAGGGGGACCCAAATCCTTCCCTTCGGCAGCCCGGCCGACCAAGTACTGGTCCCGTGGCTTTGCGCCCCCACCTCACGATGGGTTTGCCCTTTCGGGGACTTTCTATGAACTTGTGTTCACCGTTATTCTACGTAAGCTCCTTAACTCCTTCCCATTCCTCCGAGAATTTTTCGTCCAGGCAAGAGTTTTTCTTCTCTCCCTCAAACCTCTCCTGATCTTCCTTGCTCATCTCCCCTCCGCCCTACGTGGAGGGCGTGGCGGTCCGGCCGCGCGCCCGATAACGAAACACCAACCGGCGGTCCACGAGCATGCCCACGACGGTATCCACCACACCGATGGAGACGGATCCGTCACGGGCGACCTCCTCCAGCATCCGGCTGCCGTCCAGGAGAGGCAGCCAGCGGAGGACGGACTCCCCCTGTGTGGTGAGGATCTCCTCGAGGGCGGCCGGGTTCGCCACATCCACGGTGGGGGCCAGGAGGAAGCGCTCGTCGCCCCGAAATCGACGAGGCACTTCACTCCTGGCGACTTCCACCGCAGTCTCCCCTTGCTCCGCCGGCGCGGGTGGGGAGAGCTCAACAACGACACGACCCCGATAGATCTGGAGCAACCCGTCTTTCGGGGGTGCCTCACCCCCGTCGGGCACCGCAACCCCGTGACTGAAGCGCACAGCATGGACGCTGCCGTCCCGGAGCACCCAGGCACCGGCCGTCTCTCCCACCAGAACAGCGAGGCCGACAAATCCCTGCCGTCGGGCCCAGGCGAGCCACGCCTCTGGCGGGACCACATCCGCCGGCAGCGCGGGGTGCACGAGTGTCAGCTCGCGGATGGCGGAGGCCCACCTCGCCGGAATCGACACCTGGCCCCAGCGCGGTGGAAAGCGTTCCAGCCGCTGTGCGACCGCCGCGATGGCCTGCTCGCCCTCGACCCACCCCGCCCCGTCCCAGAGGTGAATGCGCGGACGGCCGTAGACGAACAGCAGGATCGCCTCTGCGTCCGCCCAGCGGAGCCAGAGGTAGCCGCACCACTCGTGCCGCTGGGCCACCCAGGTGGCCCAGCGGGCTGGTGTCAGGATGAGGCTGGTGGCGATCGCACCGTTCATGATCGGTTACGCCGCCTCCAGCATGCGCCGGTGCCAGGCCCCGCTGGCCCCGAGGATGGCGAGGCCCGCCACGCGCAGCAGGTTGATGGGATGAACATCCGAGTAGACTTCGAAGCTCGTCAGGTAGGCGAAGCCCAGACCGGACAGGGCCAGACAGAGGACGCCTCCGGCGACGCCCAACCAGACGTAGCCGGACACGCTGCCCCGGAAGGCCATAGCGGGACCCAGGGCAAGCGGAAACAGCAGCGCCACGGTGCTTGCATAGAAGAGGTCGAGGCTCTTCTCCACCGGATCGAGCGCGCTTGTCGCGATCGGCCAGACAAACCGCGCGATGACCACCACCCACAGGGCCAGCGCGCCGCCCGCGAGGAGCTGGCGCTGCCCCCGGGTGAGAATGGAGTTGACGAGCCGAAACTCCTCTGCCAGAGCGAGGAGCAGCACCAGGAAGGCGCCGACGAGAAAGCCGTCGGCGGCGGAGGGATAGGCCCGGGCCTGACCGGACCATTCCGTGATGGCGTACACCCGGAGGCCGATAACCCAGAGCCACGCCGCCAGAGCGCCGAGGCGCCAGACCCGCCGTTCGTGGTCTCGGGGACCATACCCCGCGGCGGCCTGACGGAGGAGGATGGCTGCGGAGGAGGCGGCCAGGATCTGGACCGCCGGACTCAGCAGGTGCTGCAAGAACCGGCCGGTCAGGTCCATCGGCACGGGCAGGAAAACGGCCAGACCCATCGCGACGACCACGGCGGGCAGGAGCAAAGGCAGGATCGAGGATGTCATGCGGCAGGCTCCACGCGCACGATCGTCTTCACCGCCTCTTCACAGCCGAAGTCTCGCCCCAATGTCCAGATGAGCCTATCAGCGAAAGCCCCTCCGGCCACACGTCCCAGACCGGCGGCGAGCGCGCGCAGGGCGACGACGCCCTTCCCCGGCTCCACGGCCCCCCGCACCTCTGTCCCCGCGAGAATGGCTGTGGGCGTGAGCGCTTCGTTGATGGCGTCCTCGAGTTGCTGAGCGAGCGGCCTGCCCCGGTGGCGCCGCACCCGGGCGAGGGCCTCCGGGAGGAGACGCTCCCAGGGGATGGCGGCGAGCGCCGGGTCGGCAGGGGTCTGCGGGGCGGGGGGGATCTGGCTGATTGCAGACGGCGCCACGCGGTCCACAGGCGCCCTCCCCTCCCCGGCCTCCGGGAGCCGTGGCGGCTCGCCGGGCCGAACCACGACCACGGCGTCGGCGTCGGCCCACAACGTGCGCAGCACCTCCAGGGGATTGTGCTGGTGGACTTCGGCTCTGCTGGCGCCGGGGGGAAACAGCCAGGCGCAGAGGAGCTGCCCGCGCGCAAACCACAGCGCCCCCTCTCCCTGCTGCCCCGCGGCATGCATGACGCCAGAGAATCCGCGCCGCCGCAGCAGGGTGACCAGCGGCTCGAGGCGTATGTAGGCCGGCCGCAGGTCATCGTAAAGCGCCCGCCCTCCGCCGACACCACCCAGCTGGGCCAGCGCCTCGGATCGAGAGAGGGTGTGGGCCACTTACCTGATCCCCCGCTCCCGGTAGTAGCGCAGCGCGCCCGCGTGCACGGGAATAGACATCCCCCGCCGCGCGGCGCTGAGGGTGATATCTTTGCCGCTGGCGTGGGCCGCTGCGAGGCGGTCCACATTCTCCCAGAGCGCCTTGGTGAGATCGTAGATGAGACGCGCTTCCAGCTCCTGGCGCGTGACGAGCATGGCCGTGACCGCGGCCGTTTCTACCGCCCGCTCCTGTCCCCTGTAGGTGTTCGCCGGTACGGTCACGCTGGTGTAGTACGGGTACTGCGCGCGAAGCTGATCGACGACGGCCCAGGGAATCGGGATAAGGAGGAGGTCGCGCGTGGAGGCGATGTCCGCGAGCGCGGCGGTGGGGATCCCCGCAATGATAAACGCGGCGTCAATCACCCCGTCCTTCAGCTGATCAGCGGCCTCGGCGGAGGTGAGGAAGTCCTCTCGAATGGCATCGTAGCTGAGCCCGAAGGCCCGCAGGATCTGTCGGGCATTCACCTCGCTCGCGCTGCCGGGGGCCCCCACCCCCACGCGCCGCTCCCGCAAGTCCCGGACGCTGGAGATCCCCTTGCTCTTGAGGGTAACGAGCTGAATCGTCTCCGGGTGGAGCATCGCCATCCCCCGCAGGGTGCTCACAGGCCTGGGCCGGTTGGTGATCCGGTCGATGAACATCCCGATGCCATGAAAGGCGTAGAAGGCGGTATCGTTCTGCACGAAGGCCACCGTGACATCACCGCGGCCCAGGAGCTGGACGTTGGCAACCGAGCCGCTGGTGGTCTGCGCCATCGCCTGGATGCCGGCCACCCTCGTCGACCAGACCTCCGCCAGCGCCGCCCCCATCGGGAAGTACACGCCGCCGGCGGAGCCTGTGGCCACCGCCACGAACGTCCGCCCCTCCGCGGTGGCCGACCAGGACACCCCAAAGGTCATGACGATCGCGAGGATCACGATCGCGTGACGGGATGTGGAAGCTCTCACCTCCGTGCGCATCCTGGGTCTCCCTGTGGGCCCGACCGACTAGCGGCCCACCAGGGTGAACACGCCTCCTTTGATCTTGGTCACGATGACATCGCGCACGGGGTCACCCCACCGGTCAAACGACAGCTCCCCGGTCACGCCCGGAAACCGTTTCAGGGTGGCGATGATGTCGCGGATCTTCGCACGGTCCACCCCCGCCCGACGCACCGCAAAGGCCAGCACGCGCACCCCATCGTAGGCCTGCGCCGCGAACTGATCGGGAGCCCGGCCGTACTGCTCGCGGTACCTGGTGACAAACCCTCGGACGATCGGCAACGGCGTATCGGGCACGAACCCCGCGGGAACGACGAGGTCGTTGGCCGCCGCCCCGGCCCAGGTTGAGGTGTCCTCCGAGTAGAGCGCGTCGCTCCCCGCGATCACCAGCCCTCGGCTGGCGGCGCGCGCCTGACGGATCAGGAGCGCCGCTTCGTCGGGGTACCCGGCCAGAAAGAGCGCCTGGGCCCGCTCGGTCACGACACCCTGCACGTGCCGCGTGAAGTCCCTGTCGCCGTCGCGGAAGAGCCGTCGGCTGGTGATCGTCGCTCCCAACGCTCTGGCGGCCTCTTCGAAGGCGAACACGACCATCGTTCCGTAGTCGTTGCTGTCGTGCACGACGGCGATGCGCCGGACGCGCAGCCGCTCCACCAGATGCCGGGCGATGGCGGAGGCCTGCGTCCGGGCGGGGAGGGCGGTCCGGAAGACGACGTGCCCGCCGTACGGGAGGATGGCGGTGGCGCCGGGCGTGATGAGGACCACCCGAACCCGGGCCGCGGCGGGGGCGGCGGCGATCGCGGACGCGTCCGTCACCGGCCCGATGATGGCCACGACCTCCATCCCCGCCAGGTGCCCGACGAGGCGCGCCGCCTCCTCGGGCATTCCCCGATCGTCGACGGTGACCAGCGCCAGCTTCCGTCCGTGAATGCCGCCGTCCCCGTTGATCTCCATGACGGCGAGTTCCGCTCCCTCCACGACCGATCGCGCCGCGCCGGCGACACCGCTCGTCAGGGACGCAATGAGACCGATCCGGATGGGGGTGCTGGCCTGGCTGGCGGGCTGGCTGCACGCGGCCAGCAGGAACATGCAGGCTACCAGCAAGGACGCCCACGACCGCCGGCCCGTGTTTTGCCTCATCCCTCTGTCGAACCCTCCTGACCGAAACGCCGCAACGCCCCCAGCCCAGGGCGGACGCCGAGAGGCTGAGGGCGTTGCGTACGACCTCACCTGTCGGCAACCCGGCTGACCCCATGAGCGGGGTCCCGTGGCTTTGCGTCCCCACCTCGCGGTGGGTTTGCCTTTATCGCAGGTTCGCTGACACTATCGCTCTTGCCACCAACTCCCCCCTTTCCCTTGCCCAGGGGACGTCTCGCCTAGACTTCCATATAAAGGGGGGGCCTAGGGGGGCGGCGTACCGTAGCGCTCCAGCAGCCTGCGGTACAGGTTACTGACGTTGTGCACGTACCACTGGGTTTCCGCGTACGGGGGAATGCCGCCGTACCGCTCCACCGCCCCTTTGCCCGCGTTGTACGCTGCCAGGGCGAGGTGGGGATTCTCCCAGCCGAAGCGATCCAGGTTGCCCCGCAGCACCCGCACCGTGCCGTAGATGTTCTGCACCGGATCGTAGGGGTGGACGCCCAGCGCATCGGCGGTGGCGGGCATCAACTGCCCCAACCCCATCGCCCCTTTGTGCGATCGCGCATGAATGGAAAATCCGCTCTCGACGACGATAACCGCGACGACCAGCCGTGGGTCGATGTTGTACTGCCGGCTGTACCCGAGGATGGCGTCCCCGATCGCCTGCGCCTCCCGCTCTGTCAGCCTGGGGTTGAAGAAGCGCGCAAGCGTGCGATACGTCTGGGGGCTCTCCAGCACTCTCTGTGGGCTTGCCGCCCCCGGCGGGCCAGCCGGCACGGGGCCGAGACTCCGCAGGGCCATGCGGGCCAGGTCAGCGGCATACCCGCGCGTGGTCAGCAGCAGGACGTGCTGGAGCGCTTCGCGCGCGCGCGCCGGCTCCCCGCTTCTGGCGAGCGCATGTCCCCACCACAGCCAGGTGTTAACGTCCCGAGGCGCGAGGGCGAGCGCACCCTCCAGCACTCCCGCCGCCTCGCGATTTCGCCCCTGCTGATAGAGCGTGGCCCCAAGCCATAGCCGCGGCCCGTGCAGTCTTGGGGAGGTCCGGGCGGCCTTCCGGAAGGCCGCCTCCGCGGCGGCAAGCTGCCCCTGCCGATAATAGGCGATGCCGACATCCAGCGGTCCGGCCGCGCCCGCCACCGCGGGGGCCAGCAGCACGAGGCACACTGCCGCCCCCAGGACGCTGCCTCTCATGGCAACAACTCCACCAGTTCACTGCGCCGCTTCTTGATCGTCAATCGCACACGCGCCACGTTGCCCCCAGCCCGGAGGACGACGACGAGAAAGTACTCGGCGGTCAGCGCCATCACGAGCACCGACAGGCGGTCGGTGGCCAGGGAGACGAAGTCGACCTCGCCCCCATCCAGCTTCCGGGCGCAGTAGGCGCCCACCTTGACGAGCGTGGCCAGGTCCGGTCCGAGGCGGCCGAGATCGGATTCCAGGTCCCTGATCACGGTCTGGACCATCGTCCCGTCCATCGCTCCCACGGCCGCCGCCTGAGCGTCGTCGGTGGTCAACTCTTGAAGGACGGTGCGTAGGGACATCGGCAGTTTCGCAGGCGGATCACGTGGTCGGGAGAATTTCGACGCCAGCGTGATGTCTCCCTCCGGCATAGTCTGCGCGCATGGGCCGGGACGCCTCTAGGAGCGTTCCCGCCACATGCGCAACTGGAGATCAAAGGGCGGTTTAATCGCCAGCACTACCCGTAAGAGACGTCGCACGCGGGAACCCCGGCGATGAACAGACGCCTGGTATATGCCCGTGAGCCACTGGAGCCAGACTTTCACGCGCGGGGTCATGCGGACCGCCCCGCGGCAGGCCGCCGCGCGGCCGCGTCCACCTTGAGGCGGCGGAGGAGGAATCGCTCAATCGTCCGAGTGATGAACCGCGTGCCCGGGAACTCCGCCCCCCCGATCGGCGTGACGAGAATCGTGTAGAGACCCAGCCGGTTCCCCCCCAGGATGTCGGTGAGGAGCTGGTCACCGATCATCGCCGTCTGGGTAGGAACGGTCCCCATCATGGCCATGGCGCGGCGAAACATCGAGGCCGCCGGCTTGACCCATCCCGGGGCGACGGGGATCCCCAACGTCTGGGCAAGCGTCCGCCTCCTGCGACTCCAGGTATTCGTCACCAGACTCACGGCGAATCCGGCCTCCTGTACCTGGCGCAGCCACTGCCGTACCTCCTCCGTCACCGCCTGGCTGCCGTAGGGGAGCAGGGTGTTGTCCAGGTCCAGGATGATCCCCCGGATTCCCAGCGCCCCGAGCGCCTCCAGGTCGAGGTCGAAGATGGACGCAAGATAGAGCCTGGGCCGGAGGAGTTCGAGGAGACTCACGGCCGCCACCAGCGGATCGCCCGCAGGTGTTCCTCGAAGGTACGGGTGAAGGCATGGCTCCCGTCCGAGCGGAGCACATAGAACAGGTAGGGGGTGGCCGCCGGGCGCAGCGCGGCTTCGATCGCGGCGAGCCCGGGGTTGCTGATGGGACCCGGCGGCAGACCCGCGTGCCGGTAGGTGTTGTAGGGCGAGTCCACCTGCAGGTCGGCCGCAGTCAGCTGCGCCGTGTGCCGGCCCAGGGCATAGAGCACCGTGGCGTCGATCTCCAGGCGCCACCCTTTCCGCAGCCGATTGTAGATGACCCCCGCGATGATGGGACGCTCGGATGCCACCTGTGCCTCCCGTTCCACCATGGAGGCGATGATCAGCGCCTCATGGAGCGACACATCCACGGAGGGTCCCTTCGCCCAGACGGGGGTGACCCGCTCCTCGAAGCGGGCCAGCATCCGGTGGACGATCTGGCGAGGGGGCAGACCTCGGGGCAATCGATAGGTGTCCGGAAAGAGGTAGCCCTCCAGGTCCAGATTGCGCCGCCCCTCGAGAAACGGGAAGGGGAACCTCCCCCCCTCCTCTCGTACCACTGTCAGGAATTCGGCCCTGTCACTCAGGCCCGCTCTGGCCAGGGCCTCCGCGATCTGTACGCCGGTATACCCTTCGGGAATCGTGATGCGGTGGAGGAGCACCTCTCCGCGGGCGATCCGGTCGACGATCTGCGGCGTGGACATCGCCGGGGTCAGCGCGTACTCGCCGTGCTGCAACCGCCCGCTGACCCTCCGCACACGGGTGACCAGCAGAAACGCCAGCGGGGACCGGATGAGGCGGGCAGCGCTCAACCGGTCGGCGATCTCTCCCACGGAGGACCCTGGTGGAATGGTGATCACCTGCTCTGGAGCCTGTGGCGCGACGGGCCGGAGCGCCACCACCACGACGGCGAAGGCCCCGGCCAGAGCCAGGGCCCCCAGAAAGAGGACTGGCGCCAGTCGTCGCACCCCTCAGGCGTCACTCCCCCCGACGCCCGTCCGCGCCATCATCACCCTCCGCCTCGGATTCCTCGTCCTCGTCATCGTCATCCTCGCTCGCGCCCGCGCCGACTTCCACCGCATCGTACCCCTCCACGTCCTCCAGGGCCGCGGCGACCCGCTCGAATTCCTCCTCATCCTCCACCGTGACGAGCGTCTCGTCGTCCTCGACTCGGAAGATCACCGCCTCTGCCTCGTCACCCTCGGCGGGCTGGAGGATGGCATAGCGCCGCTCAGCCACCTCGATGATGTCGACGAGGTCGAACGTGTGCTCATTCCCCTGTTCGTCCACCAGACTGATCGTCTCCCGAGACTTCGCCACCGGTCACCTCCAGGTGGAAGACGCGCCCCGACCGGTCAGGGGGGCGCAGGCTGCCGTGCAGTGTAACACCTTTCCTCGTTCCCTCACAAGGAAGTGAACTAGTCCAGGAAGCGCGCCCTCACAAGGAAGCGCGGTGTCGGTCAAGGTAGCCCTGAAGAAGCAGGGCCGCCGCCACCGCGTCGCGCACCTCGCGCCGGCGCTTGCGGCGGAGGCCCGCCTCGAGGAGGGCCCGCTCCGCCTGCACCGTGGTCAGCCGCTCGTCCCAGGGCAGCACCTCCACGCTGAGTGCCTCCCGCAGGCGCGCGATGAACCGGTCCACCCGCTGCGCCTGCGCGCCCACCTCGCCCGCCAGCGTCAACGGATACCCCACCACCACCCGCGTCACCGCGTGCGTCTGCACGATTCCCTGGATCCGGCGCAGATCCACAGCCCACCCCCGTCGCTCGATCACCTCCAGAGCGTTCGCCACCACACCGGTCGGGTCACTCAGGGCCACGCCGATCCGTCGCTCTCCGACGTCAAGGGCGAGCGTCCGGCTCACTGTTGGGGAGATCCAAGGTGATGGAGAACGAACTGTTTCGCTTCCTCCAGAGCCTCGCCCAGATGGCTCACATCCCGACCCCCGGCCTGGGCCAGGCTGGCATCACCTCCGCCGCTGCCGCCGACGATGGGGGCGACGACCCGAAGGATCGCGTCAGAGCGGAGGCCGCGGGCGACCGCTTCCGGCGTCGTCATGGCGACCAGGTTGACCTTGCCGTTGACGACGCTCCCCAGCACGAACACGGAGGAGGGGGCCGCCTCGCGCAGCAGATCGCCCAGCCGGCGGAGCGCGTCGTGGGAGAGACCATCCTGGCGTTTGACGATCACCCGCACCCCCTGAACGAGGGGGGCCTCTTGCACCAGCCGGTCCAGGTCCTGGGTCCCCTTCACCCGTTGCAGGCTGGTCAGCTCCCGCTCCATGTGCCGCAACTGTTCCTGCAAGCGGCGGACGCGAGCGGCCACCTCCCCTGGGGCGACCCGCAGGACGTCGGCGATTTCGCGCACCGCCTCCTCCTGCTGGCGCAGGTACGCCAACGCGCCGCGTCCCGTCACGCCCTCGATGCGCCGGATGCCCGCCGCCGCGCTCCCCTCCGCGACGATTTTGAACAGGCCGATCTGCGCGGTGTTGGTCAGGTGCGTGCCCCCGCACAACTCCCGGCTGTACCCGTCGACCTCGACCACACGGACCCGCTCCCCATACTTCTCCCCAAACAGGGCCATGGCGCCCCGCCGGAGCGCCTCGTCAAAACCCATCACCCGCGCCGATACCGGAAGCGCCTCAGAAATCTTCTCGTTCACCCGCTGCTCCACCGCCTGGCGCTCCTCTTCCGTGAGCGCAGAGAGGTGGGTGAAATCGAACCGCAGGCGGTCCGGGGCCACAAGCGACCCGGCCTGTTTGGCATGCTCCCCCAGGAGCTCATGAAGGGCCGCGTGCAGCAGGTGGGTTGCGGTGTGGTTGCGCATGATGTCCCGCCGCCGCGCGCTGTCGATCACGGCGCGCACGCCGTCGCCCTCGCGGATCGTGCCCCGCGCAACCCGCCCCAGGTGGACGATGATCCCCTCTCCTACCCGC
>JANONS010000039.1:0-2270 GCA_031420915.1 Armatimonadota bacterium | reverse complement strand
GTTGTGCGTCAGGTGAGTTGACCCACTACCCTTTGCCCCGAGAATTTGACGGAGCACCAGGCGGTTGGTAGACTTGCCCCTTGGGTGCCGGAAACGCATCGCATCGGAGGCTTGCTGTGTACGCAGTGATAGAGACCGGGGGTAAGCAGGTCAGGGTGCAAGAGGGGAGCACCGTCCGGGTCGAGCGGCTGAAGGCCGCGCCGGGGGACGAGGTGACCCTCGACCGGGTGCTGCTGGTCAGGACGGACGACACGACCCAGGTAGGCACTCCCGTCGTCGCTGGGGCCCTGGTGCGGGCACGCGTGCTCCGCCAGGGTCGCGCGCGCAAGATCCGGGTGATGAAGTACAAGGCCAAGGCTCACTACCGGCGTCGCCAGGGACACCGGCAGGCCTTCACCGAACTGCGCATCGAGAAGATCGAGCATGGCGGAAAGATCGAGCTTGGCGAGGGAGGTACGTAGATGGCACACAAGAAGGGCGGAGGGGCCATCCGCAACGGGCGGGACAGTCAGAGCCAGCGCCTGGGCGTCAAGGCCTTCGACGGACAGCGGGTCAGCGCCGGGTCGGTCCTCATCCGGCAGCGCGGCACGAGGGTGCACGCCGGCCAAAACGTCGGCATGGGGCGGGACTTTACACTGTTCGCGCTGATCGATGGGATCGTGGCATTCGAGCGCCGGGGACGAGACGGGCGCCAGGTGAAGGTGGACCCCATCCACTGAGCAGGATGACCGCACTTCGGACGGAGCCCGGGTCCGGCGGACTCGGGCTTTGCTGTTAGGGAGCCTAGAGCGGTGTTCATCGACCGGGCGCGGATCCACCTGAAAGCGGGGGACGGCGGCAACGGCGTCGTCAGTTTCCGTCGGGAGAAGTTTGTGCCGAAGGGAGGTCCGAATGGCGGCGACGGCGGCCGCGGCGGCGACGTTATCGTTGTCGCCAACCCAGGCCTCAGCACCCTGCTGGACTTTCAGTATCGCCAGCACCTCAAAGCCGGGCGAGGGCTGCACGGTCAGGGGAGCAACCGGCACGGCCGGGACGGCGAGGATGTGATCGTGCCGGTGCCGGTCGGCACGGTGATCCGTGACGGCGAGAGCCAGAAACTGATCGCCGACCTGATGGAGTCCGGCCAGCGGGTGGTCGCGGCCCGCGGCGGCCGGGGCGGTCGGGGAAATTCGCACTTCGCAACCCCAACCCACCGCACGCCCCGGCGGGCCGAACCCGGGGAGCCGGGCGAGGAGCGCTGGGTGGAAGTCGAACTCCGGTTGATCGCGGATGTGGGGCTGGTGGGCGTGCCGAACGCGGGCAAGTCCACCCTGCTGAGCCGGGTCTCCGCGGCCCGTCCCAGGATCGGCGACTATCCGTTCACGACCACGCAGCCCATCCTCGGCGTCGTCCGCGCGCCGGACGGCCGGACCTTCGTCCTGGCGGATCTCCCGGGTCTGCTCGAGGGCGCGCACCTGGGGACGGGGCTCGGGCATGACTTCCTGCGCCACATCGCGCGCACCCGCGTCCTCATCCATCTCCTCGATCTCGGAAGCGACCGCGATCCGCTCCTGGACCTGACCACGGTGAACGAGGAACTGCGTCTGTATGATCCCGCTCTGTCACGGCGCCCGATGCTCGTAGCCCTCAACAAGATCGATCTGCCTGAGAGCCGCGAGCGTGTTCCGGCGGTCGCCGCGCGGGTGGAGGCCCTCGGCCTCCGCGTCTGGGCCATCTCCGGGGCCACGGGGGAGGGCATTGAGGATCTGATGCGCGCCGCCGCTGACACGCTCGATCAGGAGAGGACCGCCTCCGCGGCAGGGCGAACCTCAGCATCCTGATGCGCACTGGCCGGCGGCTAGGCATCATGGGCGGGACGTTTGACCCGATCCACAACGGACACCTCGTTACCGCCGAGGAGGCTCTGGTGCAGTTCGGGCTGGAGCAGGTCGTCTTTATCCCGAACCGCCACCCGCCGCACAAAGATCCGCGGGAGGTCACCGACCCCGAGCACCGGTATCTCATGACCTTCCTGGCCACGGTAACGAACCCCCGCTTCACGGTGGCCCGCATGGAGATCGATCGGGCGGGACCCTCCTACACGATCGAGACGATCCGGGAGTTCACACGCACGCATCCGGGGATGGCCCTCTACTACATCACCGGCGCGGACGCGATCCTGCAGATCCTCCAGGGGGAATGGGAGGACTCCCCCAGCCTGCTGGCCCTGTGCGACTTCATCGCGGCGACCCGCCCCGGGTTTGCCCTCGACGGTGAGGCCGTGCGCTCCC
>JANONS010000038.1:0-1627 GCA_031420915.1 Armatimonadota bacterium | reverse complement strand
AAGGGCTGGTGTTGTGTCTCACCCATTGGGTATGCACCTCCCCAGCGCCCTTATCGCGTTCAAACCCCATAAATAAAGGCGTCCGACGCTTTGCCCGGGTCTATCAGTAGATGGTCAAATCGGAAATCTGGGATCATAGCGGTGTCACGGCACCGTCACAACCACGAGGGGCGGAACTGGGCATGGGGACGGACGATTCTCTGCAGCAGGGCTAGCTGTAGATGTTGAGCGGGTGACGCCGAAACGTCGGGCCGAGCCGTTTACGCAGCTGGTCGAACACTTCGAGATCACCCTGGCCGACGAACGTGATGGCGGTCCCCGGGCGGCCGGCGCGCGCCGTGCGACCCACGCGGTGGATGTAGGTGTCCACGTCCTCCGGCATGTCGAAGTTGATCACGTGGGAAATCTCCGGCAGGTCCAGGCCGCGCGACGCAACGTTGGTAGTGATCAGCAGCGGCGTCCGCTTCTCCTCGAACGCCCGCAGCGCCTGCAACCGCGCCTCCTGTCGCATGCCCACGTGGAGCACGCCCACGCGGTGGTCCCGGCCGAGCGCTCTCGCCAGCCGGTCCGCCCGGTACTTCGTCCGCCGGAAGACCAGCGCCGAAGCGATTCGCTCCTTGGTGAGGAGCCGCCGAAGCGCCTTGACCTTATCTTCCTCCATGACCTCCAGGTAGAACTGCTCCACCGTGTCCACGGTCGGCACCGGCGCCGTGCTGTGAATCCAGGCGGGGTTGCGCATCCGCTGCTCCGCGAGCACGCGGATCGCATTCGGGATTGTGGCGGAGAACAGCGCCGTCTGCCGCGAGGCCGGTGTCTGGCTCAGGATCCGGGAGACATCAGGCAAGAAGCCCATATCCAGCATGCGATCCGCCTCGTCGAGGATCGTCACCGCGACCGCTCCGAGGGTCACCGTGCCGCGCTGCATATGGTCCAGCATCCGGCCGGGCGTGGCCACCACGATGTGCGGGCCGCGGCGGAGGGCCGTGATCTGCCTTTCGATCGGCTGACCGCCGAATAGCGCCACTGTGGTGATCCCGCGCTCACGGCCAAGCGCACGGAGATCCTCGGCGACCTGCAGCGCGAGTTCCCGTGTGGGGACAAGGACCAGCACCTGCGGGGCTCGTACTGTGGGATCGAGCCGCTCAACCAGAGGAATCCCGTAGGCGCCGGTTTTGCCGGAGCCGGTCTCAGCCTGACCGATCAGGTCGTGGCCCTGCCTCATGAGCGGGATGACCCGCGCTTGAATGGGCGTGGGCTCGGTCCAGCCCAGCTGGTGGATGGCTCGGAGGGTCTCCGGGCGAAGTGCGAGGCCTCCGAAGTGCGCGGGGGCCTCAGAACTTACTGTAAGCGTAGTAATAGAAAACGCCTCCTTCGTGTTCCGGTTTTGTGACCGGATGCGGCCGTAGCCGCGTGAATTGGTGCCGGCATCTGCGCGTGTCTCGCCGGACCCAACTCACCACTGAAGAAGACCCGCGACACACCACGAGGGACGCGCCTTTAGCGTCCCCCGTCGAAACGCATGTATGACGACGAATTCACCATACCAGCTCTGGCGCGGCGCGTCAAACTAACCGTCAGGATCGCAGGGCGCCTACGCGGTCTACCGCACCGACTCCAAGGGCAAGGT
>JANONS010000037.1:0-8611 GCA_031420915.1 Armatimonadota bacterium | reverse complement strand
CCGCGCGCCGGGCCCTGCGGCGGCTGGCGGAGGGCGCGGATCTGATCCTGGCCGCCGACGGCGGCGCCCGGCTGGCCCACGCGGCCGGCATCATCCCGCACCTGATCATCGGGGACCAGGACTCGCTGGACCGCGCCACCGCGCGCTGGGCCGACCGCCGTAGGATCGCGCGTCTGACGTTCCCGCGGGAAAAGGACGCCACCGATGCCGAACTTGCGCTGCGCGAGGCGGTCCGGCGGGGGGCCCGGGACGTTTGGATCTACAGCGTTATCAGCGGACGGCTGGATCAGATGCTCGCTAACTTGCTGCTCCTCTTCGAGGCGCGCCGACTGGCGGTGCGTGCGCGATTGACGGATGGGCGCACCAGTGCCTGGCTGGTTAACAGGACTGCACGGGTGGACGGCCGCCCGGGCGATACCGTCTCCCTGGTGCCCCTCTCGTCTGCCGTGAGAGACATCGTCACGACGGGACTGCGCTATCCGCTCCGGCACGGCGTCCTCCGGCTGGGATCGACGCTGGGGATCAGCAACGAGATGACACACGCGCACGCGAGCGTGCGGGTCTCCTCTGGCGCTCTGCTCCTCATCCATATCCCACAAGGTGCTCGCGCGGCAGACAGAGACGCCCACCTCGGGCGGTGATGCTACAATACCGCCGTGTCTGATCACCTGATTCGCGCAATCGCCCAAGAGGGCGCCGTGCTGGGATTTGCGGCCGTGACCACCGAGACGGTGGAGGAGGCGCGGCGCCGCCACGGGACCACGCCGACGGCGACGGCCGCGCTAGGACGCGCGCTCAGCGCCACCGCCATGCTGGGAGCGGGCTTGAAGGACGGGCAGCGGCTGACGGTGCGCATCCTCGCGGACGGGCCGCTCGGAGGGATCATCTCGGATGGGAACGGACGCGGTGAGGTCCGGGGCTACGTGCAGAACCCTGAGGTCGATCTCCCGCTCACCCCGCGCCGCAAGCTCGACGTCGGGGGAGCGGTAGGTCGCGGGACGCTGCACGTCACCAAGGACCTGGGTCTGCGCGTTCCTTACCACGGCAGCGTGCCGCTGGTCAGCGGGGAAATTGGCGAAGACGTCGCGCGGTATCTGGTGGTGTCGGAACAGATCCCCTCGGCGGTCGCGCTGGGGGTGCTGGTGGCGCCCGACGCGCATGTCGTGGCCGCTGGCGGGTTGATCCTTCAGGTGCTCCCGGGCGCGCCGCCTGAGATCCCCCGCTATCTGGAGGAGCGGGTGGCCCGCCTGCCCACCATCACCCAGCTGGTGAGCCGCGGAGGGGGGGCGACGGAGATCCTCGCCTTGGCCCTGGGCGACCTCCGGGTGAAAGTTCTGGAGGAACAGGCGGTGACATTTCGCTGCGGCTGCTCGCGCGAGAAGGTCGAGGGGGTCCTGGTCGCGTTGGGGCAGGCAGAACTGAATGGTCTGCTCGAGGAGAGGGGGCGGGCGGAGGTGGTCTGCCGGTTTTGCGGCGACCGGTACATCCTGGGCCCGACCGACGTGGAGGGTCTCTTCAGCCGGCCCGCCTGACGCGCCCGGCCCGCAGGCACGCGGT
Organism: Armatimonadota bacterium; assembly: GCA_031420915.1. Taxonomy (GTDB): domain Bacteria; phylum Sysuimicrobiota; class Sysuimicrobiia; order Sysuimicrobiales; family Humicultoraceae; genus JANONS01. The sequence goes on along the minus strand of JANONS010000037.1, from coordinate 7,054 downwards.
GCAGACGTTGATGCGACGCACCCGTCCGGCCACCACGGCCTGAATCCGCTGCAGATTCACCTTGAACCGGCGCTTGCTGCGAATATGGGAGTGGCTGACCGAGTACCCGGAGGCCGTGCCCTTTCCACAGATCTCACACTGTCGACCCATTGAGCGAATCCCTCACTGACGCCCGTCGCGTTCTGATGACCGCGGGTCCGTCAAAACGCTGTCCATGCTACCATGCCATTGTTGATGACACAATGTACCGGCAGGCGTCTCTCGCTCATCGCGCTGTGAGACGCGCAGCGGTGCGGCGAGGAGAGGAAAGGTCAGAGGCGCGGAGAAGAGTGTGCGAGGTTTGAGCGGACGCCCTTCTCCTCCCGCACCATCACCTCGCCGCCGTGCCGAGGAGTCTCCGCTCGCCGCCCCTATTCAGTACCTGAAGGGAGTTGGCCCCAGCCGGGCCGCGGCGCTGGCCCGCCTGTCCATCGAGACGGTCGAGGATCTCCTCTACCACGTCCCGCGGCGGCATGAGGACCGCCGCCACCTGACTTCCCTGCGCGACCTGGCGCACGGCGCCGAAGAGACCGTCGAGGCGACCGTAGCTGCGGTCAGCGAGTTCCGGCCCCGGCGGGGGCTCTCGATCGTGAAGGCGGCGCTGGCGGATGAGACCGGCATCGGCTACGCCATGTGGTACAACCAGCCCTACCTGAAGCAGCAGCTCCGGCGAGGCATGCGGGCGCTCTTCTTCGGAAAGGTGGAACGCCGCGGCGGCGAGATCCGGCTGCAGTCGCCGGAGTTCGAGGTCGTGGAGGGCGATGAGGAGGAGACCTGGCACACGGGCCGCCTCGTCCCGATCTATCCCGGCACGGAGGGGCTCTCGCAGCGGATGCTCAGGACCCTCGTACGGACGGCGCTCACCCTGCACGCCACGCGGGTCCCGGAGGCGCTGCCGGAGGGACTGCGCCGAGGCCGCGGCCTCCCGCCGATTCACGAATCGTTGTGGGCGCTGCACTTCCCCGAGACGCTGGAGGCACAACGCGCGGCGCGGGAGCGGCTGGCGTTCGAGGAACTGCTGACCCTCGAGCTGGGGCTTCTACTTCGCCGGCGGGCGGCCGCGGAGGCGGACAAACCCTTCAGATACGCGGACGGGACACTCGTTGCGCGCTTTCTCTCCGGGCTGCCGTTCTCCCTCACGACGGCCCAGCAGCGGGCCATCGAGGAAATCGCCGCCGACGTGCGCGGCCCGCGCCCGATGAACCGCCTGCTCCAGGGGGACGTGGGGTCCGGCAAGACCGTGGTCGCCGTCGCCTCGCTGCTCATCGCTGTCCAGGGCGGCTATCAGGCGGCTCTGATGGCACCCACCGAGATCCTGGCGGAGCAGCATTACCTGACGATTCGGCCGGTGATCGAACCTCTGGGAGTGCGCGTGGCGCTACTCGTCGGGGGACGGCGTGGGCAGGAACGGGCGGAGGGCCGCCACGCCCTTCGGCAGGGGGCGACCGACATCGCGATCGGCACGCATGCGCTGATCGACGAAGGGGTGGCGTTCGCGAACCTGGCGCTCGTGGTGGTGGACGAGCAGCACAAGTTCGGCGTGATGCAGCGGGCGCGCCTCAGGCGGAAGGGCTTCTCGCCCGATGTGCTGGTCATGACCGCCACACCGATTCCGCGGACCCTCGCCCTGACGCTGTACGGGGACCTCGACATCACCGTCCTGGATGAACTGCCTCCGGGACGCCGGCCCGTGGCCACCCACTGGCGCGAGGCCTCCGCGCGAGGGAAGGTCTACGCCTTCGTCCGCGAGCAGATCCAGATGGGGCGGCAGGCGTACGTGGTCTGCCCGCTGATCGAGGATTCGGAGAAGTTGCAGGCCCGGGCGGCGGCGCGCCTCGCCGAGGAACTGCAGACGGCCTTCTTCCCGGACCTCACCGTGGGCCTGCTGCACGGGCGGATGCGGGCGGAGGAGAAGGACCGGGTGATGGCCTCCTTCCGGCGCGGCGAGATTGATATCCTGGTAGCGACCTCGGTGATCGAGGTGGGTATCGACGTCCCCAACGCCTCCGTCATGGTGATCGAGAACGCCGACCGGTTCGGGCTGGCGCAGCTTCATCAGCTACGGGGCCGGGTGGGGCGCGGGGCGCATCGCTCCTACTGCATCCTGATCGCTTCCCCCACGACGGAGGAGGGGCGGCAGCGGATGGCGGTGCTCGCGGCTACGGGGGACGGCTTTCGCATCGCGCAGGAGGACCTGCGTTTGCGAGGGCCCGGCGAGATCCTCGGCACCCGGCAGCACGGGTTGCCTGACCTGCGGGTGGCCGACCTGAGCGCCGACCTGTCTCTATTAGAGGAAGCGAGGAATGTGGCGGCGGAGATCCTCCGGGGGGATCCTCGCCTCAGCCACCTCGACCACCGGGGGTTGCGCGCCTCGGTGCTCCGTCGGTTTGTCGACGGCGGCAGCCTCACCCTGGTGAGTTAGTCGATGGCTCGCCGGCCAGTGGCCCGCCGACCGGTCGGACGCCGCCTGGGGCGCGGGGTGCGTCCGACGGCACAGAAGGTGCGCGACGCGCTCTTCAACAGCCTCGGGGCGCGCGTGATCGGCACGGAGGTGCTGGACCTCTACGCGGGGACCGGGGCGCTGGGCTTTGAGGCGCTCGCGCGGGGCGCCCGGGCGGCGGTCTTTGTGGAACGCGATCCGCGTCTCGCGGAGTCCATCCGAAAGCGGGTTCAGGCGCTGGGATTTCACGACCGCGCCGAGGTGTGGCGTGCCGAGGTCCATCCGGCGCTCCGGCGTCTCTCGGACGCGCATCGGCAATTTGATCTGATCCTGCTCGACCCTCCCTATGGCCGGGAGATGCTGCAGGACACGCTGGATGCGCTGGCCGCTGCGCCGCTTCTGCGGGTGGGGACCCTGATTGTCGCGGAGGGACACTGGCGGGAGACGCCGCGCGCCCCCGAGGGGCTCGTGTGCACGCGGGAGAGCCGGTACGGCGAGACGGGACTGTGGGTCTTTGGTATAAGGAGTGGGGAGCCGCGGACGGTTTTAGAGGCGGACGGAGATAGAGGAGGAGAGGAGCCGTGACGACGGCGATCTACCCGGGCAGTTTCGATCCGGTCCATAACGGGCACCTGGACGTGATCCGCCGCGCCGCAGCCCTCTTCGACCGGGTGGTCGTGGCGGTCTCGCAGGAGGCCAGGAAGAATGGGCTCTTCGCGGTTAGCGCGCGCGCGGCCATGCTGCGGCAGGCGGTGAAGGGGCTCGCCGGTGTCGAGGTGCGTCCCTATGCAGGCCTGACCGTGGCCTTCGCCCGCTCGGTCGGCGCGGACGTGATTGTGAAGGGACTGCGCGGCGTCGAGGATTTCGAACACGAACTGCGCCAGGCCGTGATGAACCGCCACCTCGGCGGTCTTGAGACCGTCTTCTTCATACCCTCCCCCGAGTATGCGCAGATCAGTTCCACGCTGATCCGCGAGGTGGCACTCCTCGGCGGGGACGTCACCGCCTTCGTGCCGAGGGCTGTCGCGCAGCGGATGACCACGCGCCGGCGGCGGGGGACGCGCCGTCCGGGGACCAGGTGATGGATTCCATCGTCGCCCTCCTTGACCGGTTGGAGACCATCGTCGTGCGGGGCGGACCGGTGCGTCCGACCAGGGGAAAGATGGTGGATGCGCAGGAGATCCTGGGACTCCTCCGGATGGCGCGCGCGCAGCTGCCGGGTGAGCTCCACCGGGCGCAGCGGTTGCGTGAGGAGGCGGAGGCGTTGCACCAGCGCGCGACGGATGAAGCGCGGCGCATCATCCTGGAGGCCGAGGCGCACGCGCGGCGCCTCCTGGACGAGAGCCCGGCGCTCGGAGAGGTGGAGCGGCGGCGGGTCCAGATGCTGGAGGAGGCAGAGGTCAACGCCCTGCGGATCCGCCGGGGGGCGGATGCGTATGCCGCCAGGGTGCTGGCCGATCTCGGGGCTGAACTGCAGCGAATCCTCGGCGCCATCGACCGCGGTAAAGCGATGCTCGACGCGACCGAAACCTGACGCCCCTTTCTTGTGGGCCAGGCGGAAGGGTCGCTATAATGACTAGAGTTTGCTCCAGGGGACGCGGCGGTGATCATCGACCTGGAACAGATCAGACTCGAGGAGGGAGCCGGCGAGGACCTGCCGGTCGCCGAGATGATTGAGAGCGGCGGCGAAGTCGGGTTTGCCCGTCCGGTGGAGGGAACGGTTCATCTTGCCAGGGTCGGCGAGACGATCTGGGTGAACGGGAAGGTCGCTACCTGGGTCACCCTCACCTGCGGCCGATGCCTCCGTCCCTTCGACCAGCGGCTCATCGGGACGTTCCGAGAAGGCTTCCGCCGCGGCCTGGCGGGGAACGAGCCGGTCAGGGGCAGCCTCTCGGAGGAGGACCTGGTGGTGGCCCTCGAGGGGACGCAGCTCGATATCACGGAGGTGGCGCGTCAACACCTGCTGATAGCGCTGCCGATGGTTCCTGTGTGCCGGCCGACATGTGCGGGGCTCTGCCCCCACTGCGGAGCAGATCGGAACGAACGCGCCTGCGGATGCGCCACGGAGGCGGGCGATCCCAGGTTCGAGGCGCTGCGGGGTTTTCGTCCCGCATCCGGCTGAGTCAGACAGCGCACTAGCCTCGTCGGGGACGCTCGCGCGTTAGCCTCGTCGGGACGCTCAGAGGAGGGAACGATTTGGGGATTCAGAAGCGGCGTCATTCGCGGGCCCGCGCCGCGAGGGGGCGGAGCTCGTGGAAGGTCAAAGCGGTCACGCTCGTGGAGTGTCCGCACTGTCACGCCCCGACCGTCCCGCACCGGGTCTGCCCATCCTGCGGATTCTATGCGGGACGGCAGGTGGTGCAGCGCGACTCGTCAGAGAAGTAACGTCGTGGCGGAGCGCGTTCTGGGCGGAAGGGACCTGCGCGTAGCGCCCATGCGGATAGCCGTCGACGCGATGGGCGGAGACTACGCGCCAGAGGAGATCGTCGCCGGAGCGGCGGAGGCCGCCGCGACACTGGGTGTCCAGATCGTCCTGGTCGGTCCCGCCCCGCGCCTCTCTACACTGCTACATGCGCGCAAGGCCCGCGACCTGCCCATTGAGATCGTCGACGCTCCCGAGGTCATCGAGATGCACGAATCGCCGGCGATGGCGCTGCGAAAGAAGCGGCGGGCGTCCATCGTCGTCACGCTGGAACAGGTGCGGGACGGGAAGGCGGACGCCGCCGTGAGCGCGGGCAATACCGGCGCCGCGATGGGCGCGGCCCTACTGGCGCTGGGCCGCATCCCGGCGATCGATCGCCCGGCGATCGCGGCGATCCTGCCGACCCTCCAGAAGACGCCGGCCATTTTGATCGATGTGGGCGCGAATGTGGACTGCAAACCCAAGCACCTCCTCCAGTTCGCCTTGATGGGGAGTGTCTACGCCCACCGCGTGCTGGGGGTTCCCACGCCCCGGGTGGCGATCCTGAGCAACGGGGAGGAGGCGACGAAGGGGAATGACCTGACCATCCGTGCCGCCGACCTGCTCCGCGCCTCCGGCCTGCACTTCATCGGCAACCTGGAGGCGCGGGACTTCTGGTCCGGGCACGCGGAGGTGGTCGTCTGCGACGGCTTCGTGGGCAATGTCGCGCTCAAGGTCGGCGAGGGGGTGGCCCTGGCGATCCGGCAGGTCGTCCGCCAGGAACTGCAGGGGCTGCGGGGGTGGCTGCTGGGACTCTACCTGGCTCCGCTGAAATGGCGGGGTCTCGCGCTCTGGCGGCGGCTCGATTACCGGGAGTACGGGGGCGCCCCACTCTTGGGTGTGAACGGCGTGTGTGTCATTGCCCACGGTCGCTCGAATGCGCGAGCGATCCGCAACGCGATCAAGGTGGCCGCTGAGGCCGCCGAGCGGCAGATCGTCGAGCCGATCGCATCGGAGATGGCCGTCATCGAGGAGAGGATGCGGACTGTGGCACTCACCGCCGGGGAATCGCTGTAAGGATAGGGGGCTGGGGGAAACCGTGAGCGCACTCGGGGGATCGACCATCGTCGGGATGGGCAAGGCCATCCCCTCCAAGGTGATCACCAACCATGACCTGGAGCGGCTCGTCAACACCACCGACGAGTGGATTGTCACCCGCACGGGCATCCGGGAGCGCCGGGTGGTCCCCGATGGGGTCACCACCTCGGACATCGGCTTCGAGGCGGCGACAGAGGCGCTGCGCGACGCCGGCGTGGATGCGGCCGACCTGGACCTGATCATTGTCGGCACCGCAACCCCGGACATGATCCTCCCCGCCACCGCCTGCATTCTCCAGGATCGGCTGGGCGCCCGGCACGCCGGGGCGTTTGACCTCTCGGCGGCGTGCACCTCCTGGGTGTATGCCGCCGCTATGGCGCATGGCTATATTGCCGCAGGTCTGGCGGAGAACGTGCTCGTCGTGGGCGCCGAGACGCTGTCGAAAATCACGAACTGGCGCGACCGTGACACCTGCGTGCTCTTCGGAGATTCGGCCGCCGCGGTCATCATGCGTCCCGCCCCTCCCGGCCAGGGGTTCCTCTCGTTCGTCCTCGGGGCGGATGGATCGGGCGGGTCGCTGCTCAGCCTGCCTGCCGGGGGGTCGCGCGCCCCCGCGTCGTTCGAGACCGTGGAGCGGGGCCTGCACTACCTGCAGATGAATGGGCGTGAGGTCTACAAGTTCGCCGTCCGCTGCATCCCCCGGGCAATCGCCTCCGTGGCGGAACAGGCGGGGATCTCTCTCGAGGACGTGGCTTGTTTCATCCCCCATCAGGCCAACATCCGCATCATCGACGCTGCCGCGGCGCGACTGGGACAGCCCCGCGAGAAATTTTTCGTCAACGTCGAACGCTATGGCAACACCTCCTCCGCCTCCGTTCCGGTCGCGCTCTACGAGGCCTGGGAGGAGGGGCGCATCGCCCCCGGGGACCTGCTCATCCTCGTGGCCTTCGGCGGCGGGCTGACGTGGGGCGCCTGCGCCCTGCGGTGGACCTAAGCGGGACCCCTGACGGCGGTATGTTCGCCTTCGTCTTTCCGGGGCAGGGGGCGCAGTTCGTCGGCATGGGCCGGTCCGTGGC
>JANONS010000036.1:0-1646 GCA_031420915.1 Armatimonadota bacterium | reverse complement strand
GGGCTTTGAGGGCGGCGAAACGCTCGAGGAGGCGGTCCCGGGGGAGGACGACCTGGATGTTCTCTCCTTCTCCAACCTGCTCCCGCTCGTTGAAGGCTGCCAGCTGGCAGATGATGCGATTCCCCTCGGTGCGGAGAAGTCTCGCGCGCGCGGTGACTTTCTCCCCGATTGCGGTGGATGCGTAGTGCGTCACGGTCACACTGTAGCCCACGGCGTCCTCATCAGGTTCCAGAAAGGGGAGGATCACCTTCCGCGAGGCCAGTTCCATGTGCCTGACCATCGCCCATGTCGAGTAGACGGGGTGGACCACGCCCAGTTCCTCAAACCAGGCCACCATGGCCTGGGTGACGGTCACGGTCACCTCCGCTTCCCGGCCTGGCTCGAGACCCGGCTTCATGCGTCTGCCTTCTCTCCCCTCGTGAGAGGCTCCTGCCCTGATGAGGCGGCAGCAGGAAGAGGCGCCGATCAATCGGAACCCATGGATTCGATGACCGAGGAACTCCTGCTCACCACGCAACCGGGATGGGCGTTCACGACGGTCCTGGAAATCCACGCCCGCGGGGTGGAGAGCCGCGTCCCGTTCTTCCACCGCGACTCCTCGGTGGTCGTCCCCGCCAGCCCTGCCCTCATCGAGCCCCCGTTGCTCACGCCGGCAGAAATCTTCGGGATGCTCCTGCGGGCTGAGGGGTCGCACGGTGAGGACGCGACGGCGGGCCTCCGTCAGCGACTTGACCCTACGCTACTCAAGGCTCTGGTGCTCCACTGGCTGCCCCGCATCCGCCGCAGTCAGCCGCGCCGGTATTCGATTGCCAGCGAGGTGTTCGGCGACACCACGGTGCATCGAAAGGCGCTCCTGAATCTCGTGGAGCGGACCGTCCGCCAGGCCTTCCCCCGATGGAAACGCACTGCCCTCGGAGGCGTGCGCCTGCTCTGCAAGGCCGACCCGAAGATGGGAGCGCTGGGGGTGCAGCTCCACACCAACCTGGGCACGAAGGAGAACCCGCGTCCGGGCACGCTGAGAACGCACCTGGCGTGCGCGCTGTTAACGATCGCCCAGGTCCAGCAGGGGGACGCGGTCTTCGATCCCTTCATGGGAACCGGCACGATTCTGGCGGCGGCCTGGAAGCACTTCGGTGTGCAACGCTGCATCGGCTGCGAAATCGACGCGAAGGCCTGCGACACGGCCCGGCGAGCGGTCAAGGCGACGGACGCGAGGCTCCACAATCTCTCGTTTGAGGATTTTGAGATCGGGCTTCTGCCGCGGCGCATCACACTGGTGTCGAACCTGCCGTTTGGGGCCCGTTTTGCTCAGATACCCACGGATCGCCTGGCAAGATTCGTCATGCGGCTGAGGGGCAGAGTAGATCGCATCATCCTACTGGCCGGACGAGAACAGGCCAGGGCGTTGACCGAGAGCCTCGACCTCCGTGCCAAGAACGTGCTGGTGCTCGACCAGCGGTCGAGTATTCTCTACCGCGCCTCCTGAAGCTGAAGGCTGCTGCGGATGGCGCCCAGCGGCCCCACCTCGATCGGCACGCCGTCGCGGTATGCGATCATCTGGTTCGTGAACGGGGAGATTCTTCCGCCGGGCAAGATGATCCCGACCAGGTTGAGGGGATCGCCGCTGCTGACCAGCACCAGTTCCC
>JANONS010000035.1:0-8132 GCA_031420915.1 Armatimonadota bacterium | reverse complement strand
CTGCGACGGCCATAGGGGCGGCGGCGCTGACCCCGAACCGCTGCTCCAGCCCCTTCACGAGGTCGGCGAGTTCAAGCACCGTCAGGTCCTCGATCGCCGCCAGGATTTCTTCCTTGGTCACCTTCGCCTTCGTCGCCATCTGCTCGCCTCCTTGACCTCGCGATTACGCCGCCTCGCGCCCCCGTCGGATCTGGTCGAGCGCGACGACCAGGCCGCGCGCCGGGCCGGTGATAACATTCATCAGCCCATAGAGTGGTCCCTGGATGCTCCCCGCGAGCTGCGCCAGCAGGACCGGCCGGGGGGGCAGGTCCGCCAGCGCGCGAATCTCCTGGGGGGTGACCGTCCGGCGATCCACGACCCCGCCCTTGGTCTCCAGCTTCCGCATCTGGCGGATGAAGTCGTGGATAATCTTCGCCGGGAGGACGGGGTCCTCGTACCCGAACGCAACCCCGGTCGGTCCCTCCAGGTAGCGGTCGAGCCCCTCGATGCCCGCCTCGCGGGCGGCGATGCGCAGCAGACGGTTCTTCACCACCCGGTACTCCACCCTGGCCTCCCGCAGCCTGGCGCGGAGCTGGTTGATCTCGGCCACGGTCAGCCCCCGGAAGTCGGTGAGCACGACCGCCCGGGCCCGGCCCAACCGGTCCTTCAGGATCTCCACTTCCGAGACTTTCTCTGGACGCGCCATCCTCTTTGCTCCTAAAACACAGCGCGGACGGTCCCCCACGACAGGCTCCGCCCGCATCGGTCAGAACGCCTCGGCAGGCGGCGGGCCCCGATGACCCGCATCATTAAGCCGTCGCACCTGCTGTCTGGGGCCGCTATGCGCGTTCGATCAAACGTCGTGAGTCTAGCATGGTGTGCAGCGAGGCGTCAACCGGACCGCGCAGGGCTGTGGATCGCGCACCTCATGCCACCTGCGTCAGCCCTTGCGCCTTCGCGGGATCGATCTTGATCCCCGGCCCCATCGTGGTGGCGACGGTGATCGACTGCAGGTACTGACCCTTGACCGCCGCGGGCTTCGCCCGGAGGAGCGCGTCGACCAGAGCGACGAGATTCCTGAGCAGGTCGTCCTCGCTGAACGTCGCCTTTCCGATGGGCGCGTGGATGATCCCGGTCTTGTCCACCCGGAACTCGATCTTCCCGGCCTTGATCTCGCGGACGGCCTTGCCGATCTCAACGGTCACCGTGCCCGCCTTAGGGTTGGGCATCAACCCGCGCGGGCCGAGAACCCGCCCGAGCCGGCCGACGACGTTCATCACGTCCGGCGTCGCGACCGCCACATCGAACTCCGTCCATCCGCCCTGGATCTTCTCAACCAGCTCCTCCACGCCGACGACATCGGCCCCCGCGCCCTCGGCCTCTTTGGCCTTGTCGCCCTTGGCGAATGCCACCACACGGACGCTGCGCCCCGTCCCCGCCGGGAGCGCCACTGTGCCCCGGACCTGCTGGTCGGCGTGCTTCGGGTCCACGCCCAGACACACGTGCGCCTCCACCGTCTCGGGAAACTTCGCCCCCGCGGTCTGCTTCAGCAGCCGGACCGCCTCCTCAGGCGAGACAAGACGGGTGCGGTCGACCAGTTTGCTGGCTTCCTGATAGCGCTTGCCGTGCTTGGGCATGGTCTCCTCCTAGCCGATGACCTCGATGCCCATGGAGCGGGCAGTGCCTTCGATCATGCGCATCGCGGCCTCCACATCGGCGGTGTTCAGGTCCTGCATCTTCTGCCGCGCGATCTCCCGAATCTGTATGCGGGTGACCGTGCCGGCCTTGGTCTTGTTTGGTTCCCCTGACCCCTTCTCCACCCCCGCGGCCTGTCTGAGGAGGACCGACGCCGGCGGGGTCTTGGTCACGAACGCATAGGTCCGGTCGGCGTAGACCGTGATCTCGACCGGCACGATCGTCCCCGTCTGCCGCGCGGTCCGTTCGTTGTACGCCTTGACGAACTCCATGATGTTCACGCCGTACTGCCCGAGCGCGGGCCCGACGGGGGGCGCCGGCGTGGCCTTCCCCGCCGGGATCTGCAGTTTGACGACCGCAACGACCTTTTTCGCCATCTAGAACCTCTCCGACTGCCTGAGAACGAGCGGGGTGCTTAGACCTTTTCCACCTGTCCGAAGTCGAGCTCGACCGGCGTCTCCCGTCCGAAGATCGACACGAGGACGCGGACCTTCTCCTTCTCCATCATGATCTCGTCGACGATCCCCGTGAAGTCCTGGAAGGGGCCCGCAGTGATCCGCACGGGAGAGCCCTTCTGGTAGGTGATGCGGTACCGTGGCGTCTCGTCGCGCAGCTGCTTGAGGATCTGCCGCACCTCCCGGTCCTCCAGGGGGATCGGGCGGGCCCCGGCCCCCACGAACCCGGTCACGCCCGGGGTGTTGCGCACGACGTACCAGGAGTCGTCATCCATGATCATCTGGACCAGGACGTAGCCCGGGAAGATCTTCTTCTCCACTTCGCGCCGCTTGCCGCCCTTGATCTCCTTCTCCTTCTCCATCGGCACGAGCACCTGGAAGATCTTCTCCCGCATGTTCATCGACTCGATGCGGCGCTCCAGGTTCGTCTTGACCCGGTTCTCGTATCCCGAGTAGGTGTGAGTGACATACCACCTGATCCGGGGATCGACCGGCGCTTCGACCTCCGCTTCCTCCTCGGCAGCGGGCTCCTCCTCGACCGCGACCGGTTCGTCGATGAAGATGTGCTTGAGTGGGTCTTCGCTCATGGGGAGGCAGGGGGACGGATCAGCCACTTCTTCACGCCTTCCGTGAAGAGGAGGTCCCAGAACCCCAGGTACAGGGCGAGGAGGACCAGCACGATGACGACGATCAGCGTCGAGCCGATGAGTTCCTTTCGGGAGGGCCAGTCGACCCGGCTCAACTCGGTGCGGACCTCGCGGAGGTAGCGGACGACCCGCCCCAAGACCACGGGGCCCTTCCTCGGGACCGCCAGGCGCGCGGGCTGCTGGAGCCGCCCGACCTTTGCATTGGTTATCCGGGCCATGGACACTTCACCGACGTGAGACGGGGGGGAACTCCCCCAAAAACAAAAAAGGCTTCGTGCAGCCTGTCAAGTGTTCTTCATTATAGGAAGCGCTGCCCGCCTTTGTCAAACTGGCGGGCGGGGCCGCGGGCGAGTAGGCCGGGGAGGGGAGGGGCAGAACCCCGGGGTACCGAAGGTCAGTATCCGCCTTGGCACACGAGAATCAGGAAAGGTGACGAGCGGTGCGCTGGTGTCCAGTTTGCACGGATGAGATGATGCCGGAGTTTGGCAGTCCCTGCGAGGATCCGATCGCCTGGACCTGCCGCGCCTGCGGGTCCCTGCAACTGGAGACGGGCGGACGGCCGCTGAGCGGCGAACAGGTCGAGACGGTGCAGGCGCTGGGGGGTGCGACCCGGGCGCAGCCCGCACGTGAAAGCCAGATCCCCGCTGCCGTCCGGGCCGCCCGGGAGGTGCAGGCGACTTTTGGCCTGCCGCCTCCGGTCGACATCGAGCGGGTCGCTGCCCTGCTCGGCTATCCCATGGAGTGGGTGACCCGCCCGGCGCATGAGCGGGGCGGGATCGCCCGGCATGGCGGGCGGGAGACACTCCTCCTGAACCGGGACTACCCCTTCCGCTCGGCGGTCGAATGGCGCTGGGTGGCGGCAGAGGAGTTGGGCCACGCGGTGCTCGGCCACTCCACGCTGGCCGCCAGCGAAGCACCGGGGCGTCTCCCCACGCTACGGGAACCGGAGTGGCGCCAGCAGGAGCGCGCGGCGAGGGCCTTTGCCGCCGAACTGCTCATGCCGGCGGCCGAGGTGCGGAGCGAGTTTACGCGCGCCGAGCCCCTCCTGCGACGAGCGCTGGGACAGAGGGAGCGTGAGGACCTCTTGCGGCAGGTCGTGGCCGATCTGGCCCGAACGTTTCAGGTCTCCCAGACAGCGATGCGGATCCGCCTGGAGGAGTTGGACCTTCTGCACTAGACCAGGGCTGCCAGACCCGTCGTCCTGGCTCCCCGGCCCGACTAACGGCCTCCCAGAGTGGGCATGAAACTAGCACGAAATGGGCATCAAAGAGGATCGTGTCTTGGTCGTCGATCCCAAGGTGCGGGCCGCAGAACAGCTGCTCAAGCGGCTGGGCGTTGCCATCAAGACCTTCGGCCTCTACCCACAGCAGCACCCGATGGTCGCGCGGGCCATGAAAAGCCTCCTGGGATCCTTGCGGCCATTCATGGAAGCCTACGGGCCTTTCGTCGCCCGCATCTCGAAGCATGGCTTCGTCGTGGACGGTGTCACGTTCGAGGGCGAGGCCGCTATAGGCCTTGCCCTCTATCTCTTTATCCGCAAACTTGCCATCCTGACGATCCTGCCGGCAGTGAGCGACCAGGAACTGGCATCGTTCCTGGCCATCGCGGGCATGGACCGCGTCAGCCTGGAAGCGGCCGGGGGAATCGAACACCTGCTGTGGCAGTCCGGGGTCGGCAACGTCCAGGTCATCGAGTTGACGCTCGACCAGGAGCAGGAGGTCGAAAGCCTCGGGCTGAACGCGTTTCTGGCCCTGATCGGCCGCGGCCGGCTGGCTCCCCCCGAACGGGAAGCGGTCATTGACATCCTGTACGCCTCCGAGCACACCGCCAGGCTCCTGCAGAACGTGTACCTCATGTCCACGGAGGTTTTCGAAGGCATCAGCGAGGCGGAGCAGGTCGAGCACGCGTACCAGGCCGTCAAGACCCTGGACCGCCTCATCCTGGATGAGCCCCTGGAGAGCCACCCCCGGTTCTACGCCAACCTGACCGAGGCGTTGATGCTGGTGGAAGAGCCGCTCCGGTCAGCGCTGGCCCGCACCCTCATCTCCCGCGCCGACGAGGACGCCTCAGCCAAGATCCTTCTCTATCAATTCTCCGCCGAGCCGTTGGCGGAGATGATCGCCCGCGCCGTCACCCGCCACGACGTGACCGGACAGGTCGCTACCCTCCTGCGGGTGCTGTCGCTGCCCGAGCACAAGGCGCAGACCCTGCTGTCGCTGCTGGATGCGCGGCTGCGGCCCCCGGAGGCGGGGCCAACCTGGTTGAGCGATACCGTCCGGCCGTACCTCCGGGAAGCCGCCGTGGGTCGGACGCCGGAAGTCCCCCCCGAGTTCGTCATCGACGACAGCCTGATCGCCATCAATCATGAGGAGCTCGAGCAGCGCATCAAAGAGGCTCAAGCCATCGATGAGTCCGCCTCGACCCGGGAGGTGATCCGAACGCTCGTTGATGTGCTACGGGACGAGACCGACGAGGAGGAACTCCTCGACGTCGCCGAGGCCCTGGCCGGGCACCTCCTGTGGATGGTGGATCATCAGGAGTTCACCCTCCTCGCCGCCATGCTGGAGGTGCTCAAACGGGCGGCGGCCGCCGGCGACGACCGGCGCAGCACGCTCGCCGCCGGCCTCGTCAAGCGGATGACAGAGCACCCGCTTCTGGACCGGCTGCTCGCCGCCCTCTGGGCTGGCCGCGAAACGCCGGTCGAGCAGGAGGTGCGGACCTGTCTGGAGGTGCTGGCCGGCGAGGCGGTCACTCCCCTGGTGCGGGTCCTGGGCGGTGAGCCTCGGGCCGGGATGCGTGCCATCCTCTGCGAACTCCTCGTCAGCATCGGGCACGACCACGTCGAGGAACTCGGCAGCTTCGTCGCCGACGAGCGGTGGTATCTGGTCCGGAACATCGCCAGTATCCTCGGCCGGCTGCAGAATCCTCAGGCGGCCACCTACCTGAGACGCGTGCTCGACTATCCGGAATACCGGGTGCGCCGCGAGGTCGCAGATGCTCTCGCCCGGCTGAGCACGGAAGAAACCCAGGCCCTGCTGGTCCGCCTGCTGGACGACCCAGATCAGCGCATCCAGCTGAAAGCCGTACAGGCGCTCAACGCCTGGGGGGCGCGGCGAGCGCTGCCGAAGCTCCTCGGCCTCGTGGTGGCCCGCGACCCCCTGCACCGCCTCTTCAGCCTCAAGGCGGCGGCGCTGGAAGCCCTGGAGCGTCTCGGCGCGCCAGAGGCGCTGCCGGTGCTGAAACGCCTCGCCCGCAAGCGCCTCGTCCTGCGGCAGCGCAGCCGGGAACTGCGGGCCCTCGCTCGGCGCGCCGCGGCGGCAATCGATGGGCAGGCGCCGGCGGCCCAGCGGGCACCGACCCTGCAGGCATCCTGAGGCGCCAACCATGACTGAATCCTCTACCCCCGCGCCCGCCACACGGCCGACCGCCCGCGTCCTGTGGGCAGCCACTCCCGGAGGAGGACGTACCCGCCCACGGCGCCCCAGTCAGATCCTGAGTGCGATCGCCCGCGCCAGGCGCACCGCCGCGCTCTTCGGTCTCGACCACCCCGTCGTCCTGGAGACCATGGGCGAAGCACACGCGGTCATCGCGCAGCTGCTGGCCAGCCGCCTGTCCCTCCGGTTCTCCATCTACGAGGACGCCTTCTTCGTGGAGAACACCGTCCTTCTGGAAGAGAGCCTCCAGCTCTACCCGATGCTGCTGGAGATGCGCGAACGCGAAATCGGCACGATAGAACTCCTCGCCGGCCTGGAGCTGGTGGAACTGCGTAGCCTGGTGGAAGTGCTCAACCTCCCCGGGCCGGACGTCCGCAACCGCGGGGGCGCTGCGGCCGCGCTGGAAAAGCTGGGCGTGCGCCACGTCAGCCTGGGGCCGGCCGGTCCCCCCCGGGAGGACCTGAACCTGAAGGTGGATCCCCGGGAAGCCTACCGGGCGGCCCTCCATGTGGTGGATGAGTTGAGCTTCCAGGCCTCCCGGGACGTCCCGCTGGAGTTGCGGAAGGCGCGGCTGGTGCTGAACTCGTTGATGGATATTATCGCCCAGGACAAGGTCGCCCTCCTGGGCGTGTCGGCCCTGAAGAACTACGACGAGGACACCGCCCACCATTCCGTCAACGTCAGTGTCCTCTCGCTGCTCATGGGGGAGCGGTTCGAGCTCAGCCGCATCGCCATGACCACGGTCGGCCTGGCTGCCCTGCTGCACGACATCGGGAAGGTGCGCGTCCCCCGGGAGGTCCTGACCAAGGCGGGGAAGCTCACGTCGGAGGAAATGGAGATGGTCCGCCGGCACACGCTCTTCGGCGCCCACATCCTGCGGAACCTACCCGGGCTGGCCCGTCTGGCCATGGTCGTGGCCTTCGAGCACCACGGGAACTACAACCTCTCCGGCTACCCGCAGATCACCGCCAAAAAGGAGCTCCACTTCCTGACGCGCCTCATCCAGGTAGCCGACTTCTACGATGCGGCCACCTCCTCCCGGCGAGTCTACCACCGGGCAATGCTGCCGAACGAGGCGATCAAGTTCATCCTGGACCGGGCGGGCAAGATCTTCGACCCCGTCGTGGCCAAGGTCTTCGTGCAACTCCTGGGGTTCTACCCCGTGGGATCCGTGGTGGAACTGGACACGGGGGAGCTGGGCGTCGTAGTCGGCTCAGGCGAGCGCGAGGTGGCACGCCCGGTGGTCAAGGTGGTGCGGAGCCGCACGGGCGACCCCATCACCCCCTATACGCTCGCGCTGGCAGAAGAACGGGAGCGCCGGATCGTCCGCGCCGTCGACTCGGTGGAAGCCGGCATCGACACCACCGCCGCGCTGCAGCGAGAAGGGCCGGCTGTGCATTAAGGACGGCCGGGAAGGTCGGAAACCTACCTGGCAGGGGCGGAGGGACTCGAACCCCCAGCAGCGGATTTGGAGTCCGCCCGCTTAGCCTATTAACGGACGCCCCTGCGCGTTTCTAACGTCCAGTATAAGGGTCGCCGCTCGGGCTCGCAATTGGATGAAGGTGGGGGCGGGGATGGTAGGGGCCGGAGCCAAAGGGGTCCCCGTGTCGTTCCGGGGAAGGGCTTCGGCCCCTACCACCCCCGCCTCAGCGCGTCTCCTTATGCGGCGTGTGCTTGCGGCACCACTTGCAGAATTTCGAGAGTTCAATCCGCTCGGGGTCGTTCTTCTTGTTCTTCATGCTGGTGTAGTTTCGCCGCTTGCAGACGGAACACGCCAGCGTCACGATCTCTCTAGCCATCCCTCACCACACTCCATCCAGCACACCTGCGTCGGGGCCACGCACACCGGCGGGCCGGGTCACTCGACGATGCCGGTGACGATCCCAGCGCCCACCGTCCGGCCCCCCTCCCGGATCGCAAAC
>JANONS010000034.1:0-1798 GCA_031420915.1 Armatimonadota bacterium | reverse complement strand
ATCGTCGAGCGCGGCGACGACCTCGCCCACTCGCCGGTCCTCCGCGCGGATCTGGATGGCGAGCGCGCCCTGCCCCGGCGCGGGCACGAACACATCCGGCGGCAGGATCTCCGTGATGACCTCCTGGCGGCCCAGGCGGATGAGCCCCGCCACCGCCAGCACCAGCGCGTCGACCTCGCCGGCGGCCAGCTTGCGCAGCCTGGTGTCGACGTTCCCCCGGATGGACACCACCTGGAGGTCGGGGCGCATCTCGCGGATCAGGACGTCGCGTCTCGCGCTCCCGGTTCCCACCAGGGCGTCAAGGTCGAGCTCCCCGAGGCGGCGACCCTGGCGCGCCACTACCGCATCACGGGGGTCGGCGCGGGGGGGGACTGCCGCGATGCGGAGCCCGGGGGTCTCCACCGTGGGCAGATCCTTCAGGCTGTGCACCGCCACGTCCACTTCTCCCCGCAGCAGCGCCTCCTCGATCTCCGTCGTGAAGAGTCCCTTGACCGATGCGGCGTCGGTCCCCTCCTCGACCGGAATGGGGCCGCGGAGCCGATCGCCGCTGGTCGTGATCACGACCACCTCAATCTGCACATCTGGCCGCACGCCCTGCAGCGCCTCGGCTACCAGCGCCGTCTGCGCACGGGCGAGCGCGCTGCCCCGCGTCCCGAGCCGGAGCAGCATCATTCCTGCTCGCGGTCGAGGGCAAAGAGGGTGTCGAGCGCCCGGCGCAGGAGGTCCCCGTCGCGCTCCGCCGCTTCAGCCTTCAACCGCGCCGTCGGCGCATACAGGATCCGGTTGACGATCCCGGCTGCCATCGCCGCCACCACGTCCCGCTCCCGGTCGGTGAGATCGGGGAGACGCCGCAGCGCGCGCGCCAGTTCGGCCCGCTGAATCTGCTCTGCCCGCCGCCGCAAGCGCACGATCGAGGGCACCGCCGCCCGCGCCCGTTCCCAGCGCTCAAAGGTGGCGGCTGCGTGCGCGGCGATCGCCTCCAGACGAGCCACGACGCCGGTGGGGGGCTGTGTTGAGATCCCCGCGTGCGCGACGATCTCGTCCGCGTCGAGGAGGATCACCCCGGCCACCTCCCGGACGCCGGGGTCGATGTCGCGCGGCACCGCCAGGTCGACCAGCACCAGCGGGCGCCGGCGCTGCGCCATCACCTGACGCACCGTCGGGACGTCCAGGATCACTGAGGGAGCGCTGGTCGTGCTCACGGCAACATCGACGTCCACAAGGACCTCGCTGAGGCGGCCGAGCGGCACGGCCGTGACCCGGTTTCCGAGCGCCGGTACTTGTTCGGGCCGGCGCGCGGCCACAGTGACCTCCGCGACCCCAGCGACCGCGAGCGCCCGCACCGTCAACTGCGCCATCGTCCCGCTGCCGATGACCAGAACGCGGCGGCCATGCAGAGTGTCCAGGCGCGCCTCCACAAGTTGGACCGCCACGTCCGCCAGCGAGGCGGTTCGCCCCTCAACACCAGGGAGGCGGCGGGCCCGCTTCCCCGCGGATACCGCCAGGCGGAACAGCCGGTCGAGGGTGGTGCCGATCGTACCTGCCGCGACCGCCTCCTGCCAGGCCCGTCGCACCTGTCCCAGCACCTGGGCCTCACCCAGGACGGCGGAATCGAGGCCGCAGGCCACCCGGCAGAGGTGATGGATCGCGTCACCGCCGGCCATCTGTCGCCACGTTTCCACGGGGGCCCCCGCAGGGTCCCTCCCGGTCAAAACCTCACGGGCCCATCTGGCCACACGCTCGGGATCGGCGGTGGCGGTGTAGAGCTCGCACCGGTGGCAGGTGATGAGGAGCACCG
>JANONS010000033.1:0-1510 GCA_031420915.1 Armatimonadota bacterium | reverse complement strand
CAATACCCCGCAAACCATGCACACTGGCCGCCGGCCCACGCCTGTGAGCCATTCTCAGCGCCTGTGAGCGTCTGGATGCCGACCCCTCACAACCGCGCACACAGGCGCTGAGGGCTTCAGCGCCTCCAACACCGGATCTCCGCCACAACGCGCAACGGCGGGGACATTCTCCTTTTCAGAGGACATCCCCGCCGTTGCGGAGCTCAGAAGGCCGAAGCCTCCAGATCGGGCCTAGCTCCAGGTACCAGTACTAGAGACGTACGTGGTCGGCAGTGCAGCCGCGTAGCTGCCAGCAGCTGGGGTTGCGGTCGCGTCGACGACGATGGTCGGCACGGTCGAGGTTGCAGCCTTGCCGTCATCGGTCGAATAGAACTTCACACCGGTCTGGGAAGCTGAGATCGCGACGAAGTGCAGACCGTCGTTCGAGACGAGGACCTTGATCGCGGTGTTCGTCTGGAGGAGCGACTTGGAGGCCGCGTTCGCGGTTCCTTCAAGGAAGGCGTCGCTGCCGTACACGGCCTTACCGGCGCCGGAGGAGAACGAGTACTGGACCGACTCGGCCGTCTTCACGGAGTCGAGGGCCTGCTTGGCGGCGTTGTCCTGGGACCACGGGATCACTGCGAAGACCGTCGCGGCGATGACGCCACCGATGATCCCGATGACGAGGACGCCCACCATGATACTGGCGAGGTCGATGGCTCCCCCCTCGGTCTTCAGGACGGCGAGGACTCCACCACGCTCCTTGATCGATGCGACACGGGCCTTGGCTGCGGAGGACTTGGCGATGAGGGACTTCATGAGGTTTCCTTAGGATGGTGGCGCACAGGGGTGGGCCGCTGAAATGGCCTCCCGATTAGGAGGCCACAACAGGGATGTGTGCGGCTCCGGCGCTCCCACCCGAAACTCGTCGGGACTCGCCCCATCCCGGCCTATCGGCCGGCGTCTCGCCCAGCCGCCTTCACGCCAATCGCCCAGCCCGCTCGAACCAACGTCCCCGCCCCGCCCGCGAGCCGCCTCCCACCGACCGCGCTCGCCGCGCCATCCTCACGCGATCAGGGCGCTGTCACCACCACGCCTCGTTCTGCGTCGTAACGCCCCCGTTGTGCGATCAGGACCACGCCGCCGCGGCCGGTGACTGGGAGAAGGCAGCCGGAACGGGCGGGCCGAGGCTCACCGATGGCGGGAGGAGACGGCCGGGTGAGGTCGGGCCGTGTCGATCAGGTTTGCTGAACGATGGCGGTGCGGGGACTCCCGCGAAGCGGGGGCGGGGGCCGCGCACATAAGTAGCATGACGTCCCCTTTGCTCGAACGCCCCGGCACTTTCCTCGACTACGCGACCCAGGAGTCAGTAGAGCCGGAGCTGCTCCGTTGGTCGGGGCTGTACTCAGACGGGACCTGCACCTGGCGTGAAGCCCACGAACTCCTATCCCTTGTAGGAGAAGTGGACGCATTTACGTTCTTAACATTCCATCGAGGGCGGGAAGCCGACCACGCCGTTCATGTCGGTCGG
>JANONS010000032.1:0-8740 GCA_031420915.1 Armatimonadota bacterium | reverse complement strand
AGCGTGAATGAGAGGAAGACGCCAACCGCGTACAGCGGGATCAGGCTGTGGGTGTCGGCTCTAAAGACGTAGAGAAGCAGCCCAGATGCCGTGGCCAGTAGGAGAATCCCGTTTGCGAAGACCAGCCGGTCGCCCAGGTTGGCAAGCTGGTGCGGCAGGAACCGGTCGCTGGCCAGGATGGACGCCAGGCGCGGGAAGCCGGCGAAAGCGGTGTTGGCCGCCAGGATGAGGATCATGGCGGTGGTCGCCTGGGTCACGTAGTAGGCGAGCCCGCCGCCGAACACCGTCCGCGCCAGTTGCGAGACCACCGTCTCGTGCTCGACCGGGATGATGCCGAAGTGCCGGGCCAGGAACGTGATCCCCAGGAACAGGGTAGAGAGCACCGCGGCCATCCAGATCAGCGTGATCCCGGCGTTCCTCGATGCCGGCGGACGGAAGGCCTGCACCCCATTGGCGATCGCCTCCACCCCGGTCATGGCCACGGATCCCGAGGCAAAGGCGCGGAGCACCAGAAGCAGCGTGAGCGCCTGAAGCGGGGGAATGGTCTCGACGACGAGCCGGGGAGGCGCAGGCGGCGCACCCCAGGCGCGGGCCAGCCCGATCCCCAGCAGCGTCAGCATCGTGAGGATGAACAGATAGGCGGGGACGCTGATCGCCGTCCCGGATTCTCTCACCCCCCGGAGATTGAGGACCACCATCACGGCAACAGCAATCAGGGCCAGGGCGACGCGGTGCTCGAACAACGTCGGGACAGCGGAGGTGATGGCGGCGACGCCGGCAGCCACGCTCACCGATACGGTCAACACATAATCGATGAAGAGCGCAGCGGCGGCGACCAGCCCCGGCCAGATTCCCAGGTTCCGCCGGGCGACAGTGTACGCGCCGCCGCCGCTGGGATAGGCCTGAATCGTCTGGTAGTACGAGAAGGCGACGAGCGCCAACACCGCGGTGATGACCAGCGAGATCGGCCAGGCCAGCACCAATGCAGCCGGGCCCGCCGCCACCAGCACCAGCAGGATCTCCTCGGTCGCGTACGCCGATGAGGAGAGGGCGTCCGAAGAAAAGACGGCGAGCCCCTGGATCTTGTTCAGGCGCTCGTGCGCGAGCCGATGCGTGGGCAGCGGGCGGCCGATCAGCACCCGCCTGACCAGACTCAGGGCCATCGTCGTGCGCGGGGGAAGGTTATCCCCCCACCTCCTCCGCGCGAAGGGAGGTGCGCTTGCTCAGATAGACCGCCACCACGATCACCAGCAGCGCTGTGGCTACGACCAGCCCGCGCGTCGTCGCGGAGAGCGGCTGGATGATCACCGGCGCGATGAGAAGCGCCACCAGGTTCATCACCTTGATCAGGGGGTTGAGGGCCGGCCCCGCGGTGTCCTTCAGTGGATCCCCTACCGTGTCGCCAATCACCGCCGCCTTGTGGGCCTCCGTCCCCTTCCCTCCGAGATACCCTTCCTCGATCTTCTTCTTGGCGTTGTCCCAGGCGCCGCCGGTGTTCGCCATGAAGACCGCCAGCAACTGCGCGGTGAGGATCGCCCCCGCGAGATACCCTCCCAGCGCTGAAGCGCCCAGGCCGAACCCGACCAGGATGGGCACGGTGATCGCCAGCAACGCCGGGCTGAGCAGTTCGCGCTGCGCCGCTCGGGTGACGATGTCCACGCAGCGGGAGTAGTCGGGGCGGGCGGTGCCCGCCATCAATCCCGGGATCTCCCGAAATTGCCGCCGCACCTCTTCCACGACGAGGAAGGCTGACCGCCCCACCGCCCGGATGAGGAAGGCCGACACCAGAAAGGGCACGGCCCCGCCGATGAGGAGACCAATGAAGACCTGGGGCAGGTTGATCTGGATGCCCACCCGGTTGAGCATGTCGGCCGCCTGCGCCCCGGCCGCTTTCAATTCTTCCGCGGTGACGAAGAGGTGCGCCTCCCCCACGAATGACCGGAAGAGCGCGATCGCGGCGACGACCGCCGTGGCGATGGCGAACCCTTTGGTCAGCGCCTTGGTCGTGTTGCCCACCGCATCCAGCCGGGCCACAATGCGGCCGGCCAGCGTCTCCCCGCCGCGCTCCACGCCCGACATCTCGAAGATGCCGTTGGCGTTGTCCACGATGGGCCCGTAGGTGTCCATCGCCAGGATGAACCCCGTCGTCGTCAGCAGTCCCAACCCCGCGAGCGCAATCCCGTACGCAGCCAGCGCCATGCTGTCGCCGAAGATAGCCATCGAGCCGAAAATGGTGGCGGCGATCGCCACGATCGCCCACACGCTGCTCTCCAGCCCGAAGCCGAGCCCCGTCAGCAGCATCGTCGCCGGCCCCGTGCGCGTGGCGTAGGCGATCTCTCTGACCGGCGCGCGGTCCTGGTGGGTAAACAGTTCCGTGAGCCAGCCGATGACGAGCGCCAGCACGATCCCCATCAGCGTGGCGAGGAAGAAGCGCCAGTCCGGGGCGCCGGTCACCGGATCCCGTAGGTAGAGGGCGTTCACGATGCCGAAGCCGACGACGCTGACGACGGCAGAAAGATAGAAGCCAAGGTTGATCGGTCGCATCGGGTCCCCGATCGCCTCATCTTTGCCGCGCACCGACCAGGTGCCGATCATCGAGGCAAAGACCCCGATGGCGCGGACCACGAGCGGATAGATGATCAGCTTGAGCGCGAAGGCGCTCGCGGCGGCTGGCCCGCCGTATGTTTTCACGAAGGCCGGGTCCAGCAGGGTGGCGGCCCCGAGGATGATGGCTGCGACGAGCGTGACCTCATAACTCTCGAAGACGTCCGCCGCCATGCCTGCGCAGTCGCCCACGTTGTCCCCCACGAGGTCGGCGATCACCGCCGCGTTCCGCGGGTCGTCTTCCGGGATCCCCACCTCCACCTTACCGACCAGGTCCGCGCCCACATCCGCCGCCTTCGTGTAGATGCCGCCTCCCACGCGCATGAACGCCGCCACGAGCGAGCCGCCGAAGCCGAAGCCGATCAGGACGCGCATCGCCTCCTCGCGGAAGAGCATGAACATCACGGTGGCGCCCAAGAGGCCCAGCCCCACCGTAAACATGCCTGAGACGGTGCCCGCCTGAAAGGCGATCTCCAGCGCTTCACGGTAACTGCGCCGGGCGGCGCTCGCCACCCGCACGTTGCCCTGCACGGCGGAGGTCATGCCGACATACCCGGCGCCGTACGAGGCGAAGCAGCCGAGCAGGAACGCCACGGCCACGCCGATCGAGAGCACCGGCTTGTCGGCGTAGATCGGCCGGTAGAGGAAGTAGAGTCCCACGGTCACCAGCGCCACAAATGGCGCCATCGCCCGCAGCTGGGCCCGCAGATACGCCAGCGCCCCCTCCTGGATCGCGCCGGCCACGGCCTGCATCGACTCGGTCCCGGGGTCACGCTGCACGACGCGAGTCCGCAGCCACCACCCGTAGAGCAAAGCGATCAGCGCCGCGCCCAGGACGCCCCAGAGCAGGGTGTTCTCGAGCGGTCCGAAATGGGGGAGCGACAGGGATCGTTCACTCACGGGTTCCTGCGTCATGCACCTCTCCTCGCCATGCGATGATCAAAGGGGAGAGCCTGAGTCCTCTCAAATGGCCCCCACATTTATACCAGGGAAACGCACTCCAGGAAACGGCGACAGAGCGCCGCCCCAGGCGGGGCCGGCAGGACCTCCTGACCGCTAGATCAGTCTGCCACCTCGACGGGCTGCGGCGGGCGCCCCCGGCGGCGGAACGCGCGGATCGCCGGGAGGGAGAACAGAAAAACAGTGGCGAGAATAAATGCCAGCGCGATGGGCCTGTTCAGAAAGATCGCCGCCGACCCCTGGCCCATAATCAGGCTCTGCCGGAGCGCCTGCTCGGTCATATCCCCCAGGACCAGCGCCACGACGAGCGGAGCGAGAGGATAGCCCAGTTTCTTGAACAGGTACCCGGCCACGCCGGCGCCGAGCATCATCCAGAGATCGAGGACCTGGTTATTGGCCGCGTACGCCCCGATGCTGGACAGGATGACGATCAGCGGGGCCAGGATGCCGAACGGGACGCGGTTGATCGCCGCGAAGACCGGCACGAGGGTGAGTACCATAATGACGCCGATGACGTTGGCGATGTACATCGACCCGATGAGCCCCCAGACGAACTCCCGCTGCGTCTGAAAGAGCAGCGGGCCCGGGTTCAGTCCCCAGATGAAGAACCCGGCCAGCATCACCGCCGCTGTCGGCGAGCCCGGAATCCCCAGCGTGACCATCGGCAGCAGCGCCCCGATACCGGCCGAGTGGGCGGCAACCTCGGGTGCGACGATACCCTCGACCTCCCCCTTGCCGAACCGGTCGGGGTTCTTGCTGAACTGCTTGGCGAGCCCGTAGTTCATGAACGACGCGGGGGTGGCCCCGGTCCCCGGCAGCACGCCGATCCAGAACCCGAGGATCGTCCCTCGGATGAGGGTCGCCCAGTACCGCGGGAACATCTTCCACGTCTCCCACACGTCCCTGAAGCTCAACCGCGCCCGAACGCCCTCGAGGCGCAGCCCCCCCTCCACGGTCAGGAAGATCTCGCCCAGCCCGAACAGCCCGATCGCGATGACGATGAAGTTTACCCCGCCCTGCAGGGAGATCAGGCCGAAGTGCATGCGCGGCTGTCCGGTGATGATGTCGAACCCTACTGTGCTGAGCAGCAGCCCCAGGAGCGTCATCAAGATGGTCTTCACCGGGTTGGCCCCACCCAACCCCGTGAAGGTCGCGAAGGCCATCAGCATGACCGCGAAATTCTCCGGGGGGCCGAACTTCAGCGCCCACTCGGCCAGCGGCGGGGCGAAGAACGTAAACAGGATGATGGAGACGAACGCGCCGATGAACGAGGACGTGAACGCCGCCGTGAGTGCAATGCCAGCCTTCCCCTGTCTCGCCAGCGGGTAGCCGTCGAATGTCGTCGCCACCGACCACGGCTCCCCCGGGATGTTGAACAAGATCGAGGTAATGGCCCCGCCGAACAGCGCGCCCCAGTACACCGACGCCAGCAGGATGATCGCCGAGGTCGGGGTGAGGGAGAAGGTAAGGGGGAGGAGGAGGGCCACGCCGTTCGTACCCCCCAGCCCTGGCAGAACTCCGATCGCCGTGCCCAGGAGCAGACCGATCACCGCGATGGTCAGGTTGATGGGCGTCAGCGCCACACCCAGGCCGAACAGCAGATCGTTGAAGACACCGGCCAGAGGCATCGACTATCTCTCGTAGAGAAGGTACTCGAGGATGCTCCCCTTTGGCATGGGGAGCAGAAACCACTTCTCAAAGATGAAGAACAGCCCCAGCGGCACCAGCACGCTGACCAGCACAACCGTCACCCAGCGGTGTCGGCCCACAAGCCACGTGTACCCGGCCAGATAGAGCGCTCCACCAATGTAGATCCCCAGGTAGTCGAGGAACGCGACGACCGCTACCATCGGGAGGAAGACGATGAGCAGGGGCTTCCACGCCCGGGCGGGGATGAAGGCTGACAGTCCCCTGGCCGCGGCGGCCGACGGCCGCACGCTTTGCAGGACGAGAATGACGGCGCAGATGGTGACTCCGACCGCCAGCCAGAAGGGGAAGAAGCCCGCCCCCGGCCCCCCGGGCGTCCAGCTGATGGACAGCCGGAGGGCCTCACGCAGCAGTATCCCGGCTCCCAGTGTCAGGACCAGTGCCCCAGCCGTCTCCGCTCTGCGCACGCACACCCCCCGAAACGGGTATCTGGGGGTCCCGGCGGCGCCCCCCCCCCAGCTCTCACTACCTCGGAACGAAACCGCCTTTCACCATGAGCTCGCGCACAGATGCGTCCTTCTGTTCCAGCCAGCGGACAAACGCAGGACCTGTCAGGTACGCCCTCGTGAACGCGCCGCGCTCGATGAAATCGCCCATCTCCGCGGTGTCCATCAATCGGCGGAAGACCCGCTGATAGTATGCGACCGCCTCCGGGGGCATGTTGGGCGGCCCGAAGACGCCGCGGAGCATCTGGTATTCGATGGGAAGGCGCAGCTCCTTCATGGTGGCGACGCCCTTCCACTGTCGGAAGGGTACGCGGAGTGTGGAGAAGATCGCCAGGGGACGCACCCGGTTGCCCTCCCAGTGACCCACAGCCTCGATGGGGTTGTTCACCGTGAACTCAACCTGCTTGCCAACGAGCGCCGCAGCCACTGCTCCGCCGCCTGCGAAGGGCACGTAGGTGAAGTCCACGCGCCAGGCCTGCTCTAGCAGGACCATGATGATCTCGTCTTCCTGTTTCGATCCCGTTCCCGCCATCTTGATGCTCCCCGGCGGCGCAGCCTTCGCGGCCTGCTGGAAGTCGGCCACCGTCTGCCACGGCGAGTCCGCGTGGACCCAGATG
Organism: Armatimonadota bacterium; assembly: GCA_031420915.1. Taxonomy (GTDB): domain Bacteria; phylum Sysuimicrobiota; class Sysuimicrobiia; order Sysuimicrobiales; family Humicultoraceae; genus JANONS01. The sequence continues at coordinate 2,406 of JANONS010000032.1, read as the reverse complement.
ATGAAGTTGTCCAGCAGCAAGCGGGCGATGGGGGTGAGATCACGCCAGGAGAACCGCGACCCGTCGGGCTTCTGGATGACCTGGTTGATGGGAGTGAAGAAAAGGCTGTCAAGCGTGATCAGGATCGTGTGGGAATCCCCCGTCCTGTCCAGCATGACCTGGAAGGCCTGCGCGCCGGCTCCGGCGCCCTGATTAATCGGAATGAACGGCTGAGACGAGAAATTGTGCCGCTCGATCAGCGGCGCCATGAACCGGGCCTGGAGGTCCGCGCCACCCCCGATCCCCGCCGGGATGATCCACTCAATCGGCTTTCGGGGCTCAAACACCGGCGCTCCCGACACCGGCCAGGCGAGGCTGAGCAGTGTGATGACCAGCCCCGTCAACACTCCGATCCTGAGAATCTGCTTCCCACGCACCACACTCACCTCCGTGATGAGAACCGTCTCCGCAGATCAAACGTACCGGAATCGTGTGAAGAATTCGTCACAAAATGCGGGAGCCCTGTCTGCCGCGGTCCTGCGGCAAACGGGCTCCGTGTGCGACCGCGTTGCAAGGCCGCCCGTCCGCTCTAGGCGGGCGCTTTGTCCTGCAGAATATCGCTTGCGAAGGGGATCACCCCGGGGATGACCCACTTCTCCCACATCGCGTCCACCTTAGACTGGAAGTAGTCGATGTCGTCGTCGGTGAAGTGCGCGAAGCGGCCCTGCCGGAGCAGGTAGTCTCGGACCGGCAGCCGCTTGGACCGCTTCTCGGCAATCCCCTTGGTCCGGCCGTAGAGTTTCAGCTGGTGGTCCTCCACCTCGTAGAGCGGCCAGATGCCGCAGTTCACGGCCAGTTCTCCCAGTTCGTGGGAGAGCATGGGGTCGTAATCCCAGCCCTTCGGGCAGGGGTCGAGGGAGTGGACGAAGGTCGAGCCACCGATCGTCAGCGCCTTCCGAACCCGGTTCATCATCTCCACGGCGTAGGAGGCGCAGACGGTGGCGACGTAGCGGCACTCCGGATGGCCGGCGGCCAGCATCCCCGCGACGTTCTTCTTCCACCGCTTGTGCAGGATGCGCTTGGCCTTCCCCGGCGGGCTGAAGGTGGTGTGGGCTCCCCAGGGGGTACTGCCGGAGAGCTGGATGTCGGTGTTGGCGTAGGACTCGTTGTCGTACATGAGGATCAGGAAGTTGTATTCGGTGTGGGTGAGGGCTGCGGAGATGGCGGAGAGCCCCATGTCCGCGCCGCCCCCGTCCCCGCAGAAGGCGATGACGTTGATCGGCTCCTCCTTCATCTTCCCCTTCCGCATCAGCACCCTGAGCGCCGCCGCGGTCCCCAGGCCCGCCGAGCCGCTGCTCCCTAACTGCGTGTGCATCCAGGGGACGACCCAGGAGGTGCTGTAGTACGTGGTGTTGGCCACGTACATGCAGCCCGTGCTGCCGAGCACGATGGTCCGGGGCCCCGCGGCCTTGACCATCAGTTTCATCACCAGGGCGGATTCGCACCCCTGGCACGTCCGGTGGCCGGAGGTGAAGTACTCCTCCAGCGGGACCTTCTTCACCCCCTTGAACGGGTCCAGCTGCTGTGTGGGCAGCGTGGCGATGGCGTCTGCCATGAGACTCACCCTCCTCGTCAGTGTACCACCCAGATTACTGGCGGATTCCGATCCAGTACGTCGATTCCAACCGTTCCCCGTCCGCCGCGCGAGCGACCAGATCGGTCATCTCGCGGACGTTGGGCACCGTGACCTCGCGTCCCCCCAGCCCGCAGATGAAGCAGAGCACCGGCGGCCGGGCGGGCGCGTCGTACATGGCTGCACGGACCTCGTTCGCCAGCACCCCGCTGAAGTAGGGGGAGCCGAACGAGTAATCACGGTCGATGACCCCCACGCCCTTAAAGCGACTGAGGGTCTGCTGCAGTTCCTCCGTCGGGAAGGGCCGGAACCAGCGGAGGCGGATAAAGCCGACCTTCATCCCCTGCTTCCGCATCTGCCGGATCGCGACCTTCACCGGCATGGAGAGGGTCCCCATACCCAGCAGCACGACCTCGGCGTCCTCGGTCTGATACTCCTCGAAGTACGGGTTCCCGTACGACCGGCCGAAGATCCGCTCGTGATCCGCATAGGCTTCGCGGATCACGGTGCGCGCCCGCTTCATCGCCTCGTCGTTGTGCTTGCGCAGTTCCATGAGCCAGTCCTCGTTCACCTGAGGCGCAATCGTGATGGGGTTATCCGGGTGCAGCAGCAGATCGCCGCGGTCATACGGCGGCAGGAACTCCGTCACCCATGCCTGCGGCGGCACTTTCACAATCGACTGCGAGTGCGTGAGGAAGGCGCCGTCGCAGCCGATGGCGCAGGGAAGGAAGACCCGGCGGTCTTCCGCCACACGGTAGGCGATGAGGGCGGTGTCGAGGGCTTCCTGGGCGTTG